>JAICKM010000813.1 GCA_025927935.1 Chloroflexia bacterium
CCGATCCAGGCACCCATATGCGGGACGCCGTTGCCGAGACGGTGCGCCTGCTCGACGGCCACGGCATCCCGTTTGTGGATGCGGCGCATTTCGCGGGGACAGGCGGGCATGGGTTGGCGGGCATGGAGATGTTCGTAGCCGATCTGGCTCGCTGGCCGGACCATTTCGTGCCCGCCGAAGTCACTCAGGCGTTGCGCGGCGTCTACCTCTACGTGGAGAAAGCGGGCACCGGCTTCGGCGGCTTCTTCCGCGGCATCTATGGCACCGGGCTACGGGAAGCCGCCACGCGGGTCGCTGATCCCGCGCTTGCCGCCGGATTAGACGGCGCGGGCGCGCATTACCAGGCGCTGGGCCGGGGCTGGAGCGCCTTTGCAGCGGCCTGCCGGGCGGCAGCCCCGACCGCTACAACCGATCCGGCAGCCACCCTGGCGCCCCTGTTACCGCAGGCCACCAGCCTCCTGGCGGCGGAGCGGGCCGGGCACGATCTCCTGGCGACGCTCGCCAATGCATAGCCCGCCGCATCCCGGTTGTTATGGCGCGATCAAGGCCAGGTGCAAGATCTTACTTAACTGCCCGCGTGAGGCGCTGCCCCCCGGACGGTAGTAGCGGCCCGGACACGGCTCCCCGGCCCCACCGCACCCGTAGCCACTGAGGATCCCCTTGCTCACGGCCTGCTCGATATAGCCGTAGAACGGCTGAGTAGCGGGCACATCCACGAAGGTCGGAGTAGCGGGGGTCGCCGGTCCCCAGCCTTTCGCGCCGACAATGATCTTCGCCATCTGGCCGCGCGTCACATCGGCCTGCGGGCGGAAGTAGCGCCCCGGACACGGCTCGCCGGGTGCGCCACAGCTATAGCCCGCGATCACTCCGTGGGCCACCGCCGTCTCGATGTAGCTGTAAAACGGGTGCGCCGCCGGCACATCGGCGAAGGCGGGAGCAGCAGGTGTCACCGGCGCCCAGCTCATCCCGGCCACGACCATCTTGGTCAGTTGTCCCCGCGTGATATTCGCATACGGACGGAATGTGTTGTCGGCATAGCCGCTGATGATGCCGTGGGCGGCCATGTACTCGATGTCCCCCGCGAACGGGTTCGCCAGGGGCACGTCGTAGAAGCGCTGGCCCGGCGCCAGCGGATCGTAGCGCAGAATTAAGCCATTGGGCCCCACCGCCCAACCGCCCCGCCCCGGCAGGAGGGCCAATCCGGCGCTTTCTATACAACCCGGCAACCCGGCGTATGTCCAGGTCCCCGCTTGATAGTGCCTAGACCAACATTGCTGCGGCTGCGAGGGAGATATGGGGTAAGACCAGCCGATGACCCAGGCTTCGTCAAGCGCCTCCGCCGCGACCCCGGTTGGATAATCCCGGATCGTCCCAAAAAGCATGGAGGTCCAGGTACCGTCGTGCAAATGGAGCGCGAACGCGCCGTTGCCCGCGCCAATGGCCCACCCTTCCCGGCCGCCGGGATCCAACGCGATATCGGACAGTGCGGGAGCATCCGGCGGCAGGCCGGCTGATCGATCCCGCCAGGTGGTGCCGTCCCATTCCAGCAGCGTCGAACCGCCAACGACCCAACCATGCTCCGGCGAATCCATCGCCACCGCGGCCAGACTGGTGGCCGGCGGATGGGTCGCCGGCGACCACACGCCGTTCTGAAGATGCCAGATTTCCGCACCGCCGACCGCCCAGCCCTGACCGGGTCCGGTCAGCGCCAGGCCGCTCAGGGTGCCGCTGGGGGAGGCCACCTGCGTCCAGCGCACACCATCCCAGTGCGCGATGATGTGATCGCCCACGGCATACACATCGTTAGCAGCCGCCATCTGCACGCGGTACAGGTCACGGGTAAACGGCGTGGCGATCCGCGTCCAATTCGCGCCGTCCCAGTGGACCGCCGTCCCGCCGTGGCCCACCGCCCAGGCGTCCCCATCGCTCAGCACGGCGACGCTGTTCAGATCCTGGGTCGTGGGGCCGCCTTGCAGATGCGTCCAGACGCCAGCGACCGTGCGGTGCAGCACCGTGTCGCGCGTGCCCGCCACCCAGACCTGGCCGCCGGCCATCGACACGCTGGTGAGCGGCACCGAGGATGTGTACTCCAACTGCCAGGCGCCACCCGTCCAGTGCAGCACCCCGCCGCGGTCGGTGGTCGCCCAGCCCTGCTTGGCATCCTGCATGACGATATCGGCGGCTATGCCCTGGTCGGGAGTCGCCCAGGCAGTCCAGACCCCACCCTGGTAGCGATAGATCTGGCCCGATCCCGTGTTATCCGCGCCCGTCATCCAAGCCACGCCGGCCCCGGCCCAGACGCTGCGCAGTTCGACGGCGCCCGGCGGCGCGGGGACCGGATCCCAGCTTGTCCCATTGTAATGCACGATCCCAGGAACGGGACCTGTATCGTCGGTCCCCGTGCCGACAACCCAGCCGTCGTCGGCGGCGGCAAAGGCAATGTCGCCGAAAAGTAACGTGGGGGTTACCGTCGTCGCCGTGATCCACTGGCTGCCATCCCAATGCAGCACATTGGTAGGGCTGCCGGCATTGTCATAGGTGGAATAGCGCAGCCCCCAGACATCGTTCGTCGTAACCGGCGCAATAGTGTAAGGCGCAGGCCCAGAAACCGGATTCCAGCTATGGCCGTCATAATGGCTCACGGCGGAAAGAACGTAGCCGTAGCCTAACGGCTCCAACTCGCTGCGCCACCCATCCACGGCGGAGAGCATCTTAATATCTAAGATCTCGCTGCCGGCGTAATATTCCGGTGCCTGCACCACCGTCGCGGTCCCGCCAACAAAGTGCAGCAGATAGCTGTTCGATCCGCCTGTCCACACATCGTCCCCGGAGCAGGCGCTGATCGTGTTTAGTTCCGAGGGGAAGGGATTGGTCCAGGCGGGCGCCTCCCCGCTGCCCGCCTGGGTCGGGCGCGCAGCGGGGCGCGTGGGAGGTTGGGCCTGCGCCGCAGACGGCGCTGGCAGCAGCGCATGCCACAGTAATAGGGCCGGCACCAGGCCGGCCCCTAATAATAGACAGTAGCGGATGCGGAGATTTAGCAGGCGTCGCTGAATA
>JAICKM010000980.1 GCA_025927935.1 Chloroflexia bacterium
AATCGCCGCGGGCGCGGTCGTCACCCGCGATATGCCGCCCTATAGCGTGGTGGCGGGCGTCCCGGCGCGCGTCATCAAAAGCCGCCGGCCAGGGCTATCCGGTGTGCCCAGCGAGCAAGATCTGACCACGACAGCGGAATTCTAACGCCGCCCGCATCAGGGGGCGGCCTGGGTGCAACTACGCAGCTTATCCGGCAACGTCTGGTGGTAGGACGCACCGGGCGAGAGGCGCGCCGCTTCCCCCAGGGCCGCGCAGCCGGCCACCCGGTTGCCGGCACCCAGTTGTGTCGTTCCCAGCAGATAGGCGACCTCGCCGTCGGCGGGCGCCCGCGCCCGCGCCTGGGTGAGCACCCTAACCGCCTCGGTGGGCCGGTTCGTTGCCAGGTAGGCGCCGGCCAGCGCGCGGTACGGGGCGGTATCGCCCCGCGGGGCCAGCGGGATGGCCCGCTGCCAGGCCGCAATCGCCTCGCCGGTGCGCTGCAACCGGCTATATAGATCGGCCTGCTTCATCGCGCACCAATACGACTGCGGATTCTCCCGCGCCGCTCGCTCCACCAGGGCGATACCCTGGTCCACCTGCCCTAGAGCCGTCGCGTAGAAAGCGCCCGCTTCGACCAGCGCGGCCATATTGTGCGGCCCCGCCGCAAGCGCCGCGTCGAACTGCGCCCTGGCTTCGGCGGGCCGGCCCTGCTGGCGGTCAATCAGCGCCAGTCCATAATAAAGGTTTGAGAGCCACTCTTGATGGGCGCGGTCGATGTCGGGCGCCAGGACCTGGGCTTGCTGGAATCGCGTGGCCGCGGGCACCGTCTGCCCCTGGTCCAGGCCATGCAAGCCGTCGCTGATGAGCGATGGGAACGACAGGAACCACGAGTTGGCCTGATGCCATGCCTGGGCGGCCTGCTGCGGCATCCCCGCGCCCTGGTACGCCTGGCCCAGCAGGTAGCTGATCAGGCTGTCGTGGGGCGACAGCATTTGGGCCAACTGGAGAGATGCCACGGCGTTCGTGTAGTCTCCTGCCGCCAGCCGCACCCGGCCCTGCTGATAGATCGCGCCCGTGCCCTGCGGCCACCAGGCCCGGCTCGCGGCGAAACTGCCCGCCGCCGGGGTCGCCGCGGTCGTCAGGGCTGACCGATGCTTGCTCACCTGGATGCTACCCCAGTTCAAGTAGGCAGCGCCTATCAGATACGGCCCGCTCAGCACGATGCCGAGCAGGACCGCACCCACCACCCCGGCCAGAACCATGCGCGGGCCGCGAGACAAGTGCCCTAAACCGCGCCACCCCCGGCGCTCCACTCCCACCGCTTGCACGAGTAGCGCCAGCAGCGCGATATAGACCCACAGGATATAGCCGCCCTTGGAACTCACATCGAGCACGTCGAGCAAGCCGAAGGTCAGCCAGGCGGCGCCCGCTGCGCCCAGAGCCGGCGCCAGGGCACCGGGACCGGACGGCAACCGCGCGGCGCGGCTAATGCCGCGGGCAAAGGTCAGCAAGAGCGCCACGAACACCAGCGCGCCGGGGATGCCGAAATCAAGCATGGCTTGTAGATACAGATTGTGGGCGGTCGGCAGGGCAAACTCGGTCCGGTTGACCGATACCAGGGGGTAAAGACTGGTCTGCACTTCGGGGAAGGTGTTCAGGCCGATGCCGGTGAAGGGAAAGTCTTTGATCATGCGCACCGCGCGCTGCCACAGTTCCACGCGAATCGATAGCGTGTTACTCAGGTGGGCCTGCGGTCCCTGCGGCGTGAACAACCAGGCGAAGTTGTCGCCCACGCCGGGCAGCACGAGCAGCAACGCGGCGACCACGAGGAGGCCCAAAACCGCCAGCCCCAGGTAACGGCGATAGCGCCAGCCCCACAACACGACCAGCGCCACCCCGCAGGCCAGCAGCCCCCCACGCGATTGGGTGAAAAGGATCGCCCCAATCGTGAGCGCCGCCAGCACAACCAAGCCCCGCTTACCCAACAATCCCCGATTTAACCCCGCCAGGCGCCCCGTGGCGGTCACGACACGCAGCGGAGAGTCCACGGGAGTCCGGATCAGGGTCAACGTCAACGGCAGCAACAGGGCCAGCATGATCGCCAGTTGGTTGGGTTGGATACCGTCCGGGGCCTGCCCATAGGAATTGGTGAAGAGATGGGGCAGCCAACTGGGCAGTTGGGCATACGCGGCGGCGCCGCTCAGCGAAGCTTTTCCC
>JAICKM010000766.1 GCA_025927935.1 Chloroflexia bacterium
CCGGGATCGCGGCAGTGCAAGCAACATAGCACAGCACGCAAAGTTTGTCAACAACTTTCTTGACTTCGGGTGGCCGTCAGAGTTTTGCGCGCTTGACACGCGCCGTCGCCGGGTGTAGGATCGGTCCCATTCCTACTGTAGCTCGGAGGTTTGTCATGCCAGAGAGTGACCGGACCGCCCAGGATGTATTGACGGGGATGCGCGAGTGGCGCACTGCCCATCCCCGCGCCACCTTAGCCGAAATCGAAGCTGCTCTCGACGAACGCCTGGCCCGCTTGCGCGTGGCGCTGTTGGCCGAAGCCGCCCTGGCTTCCCCCGCCGCCGATTGGACGGCCACCCCCGCTCCCCCGCCCGCCTGTCCCGCCTGCGGCACGCCGCTGGTGGCGCGCGGCAAACAGACCCGCCATTTGCAAGCCCCCGGCGGGCAGGATCTGGCCCTCACCCGCTCGTATGCCACCTGCCCGGCCTGCGGAGCCGGGTTTTTCCCCCCTGGATTATGAGTTAGCGCTGCCCGCCGGCTCCCTCACCCCCCAATTGGCCGAATGGGTCGCCCGCCTCGGCACCCATCTGCCCTTTGCCCAGGTGACTTGCCTGCTGGCAGACTTTAGTCATGTCACGCTCAGTGAGGCCACGGCCCGCCGCGTCACCGAAGCCGCCGGGACCCTGCTGGTCCGCGCCGAAACCCAGGCCGCCGCCACGATTACCGCTACGCTCCCGGTGGCCCCCGCCGGTCCCCCGCGGGCGCTCGTGAGCGTGGATGGGGCGATGGTCCCCCTTGTCGGCGGCACCTGGGCGGAGGTCAAAACCCTGGTGATCGGCGCGGTCGAGCAACAACCAACCCCCGAGGGTCCCGTGCCCCACACCACGGCGTTGAGCTACTTTTCCCGCTTGACTGATGCCAGCAGCTTTGAACAGTTGAGTCTCGTGGAAACCCAGCGCCGGGGCCTGGACCGGGCCGGGGCCGTGGCGGCCGTGACCGACGGCGCGGAATGGATTCAAAGCTGGGTGCAAACCCATGTGCCTGGTGCGGTGCGGATCTTGGATTTACCACACGCCGTGGAGCATCTGAGTGCAGTGGCGGCAGCGCTTTGGGGCGAGGGTAGTGCCAGCGGGCAGGCGTGGGTGACGGAGCAGGCGCGCACGCTCAAGCAGCAGGGGGCGGGGTCTGTGCTGGCCGAACTACGCCGCCAAGCGGCAGCCCATCCGAGCGTAGAAGCAATTGCGGAGCATCTGGGGTACTTGGCGAAACGCGAAGCGGCGCTGAACTACCCAGTGTTTGCGGCGGCGGGCTGGCCGCTGGGCAGTGGGGTGGTGGAGAGCGCGAACAAACTGGTGGTCGAGGCGCGCCTTAAAGGAGCGGGGATGCACTGGGCGCGGGAGCACGTCAACCCGCTGCTGAGTTTGCGGAATGCGGTCTGTAATGACCGCTGGGGGGAGTGTTGGGCCACGATCCGGCGGGAGCAATTGGCGGCGCAGCGGGCGGTCCGGCGGGCGGCCCAGGAGCGGCGGGCCGCCCGGTTGACGGAAAAGGGCCAAGAATCCGCGATAGCGGCGGCCCCCGGTGCGGGACCGCCGGCCAGCGGTCCGCCATCCCCGTATGGGCGGGCGGGCAGCCTCGGACCAAAGGAGCCATGGCGACCAGCGGCGGACCATCCCTGGCGACGACCCCTACTCAGACCCCAGCGGGCCAGTGCCTGACGACGACGCAAAACTCTGACGCGCACCCCTTGACTTCCCTGACCACTGGTGCGCGCGGTCCTATCATGCCGACCCGGGGAGGCAGCAGGATAGGGATGCGCTGGGATCAGCGATTTTTCGCCAGCACGAGCGGGCGGATCGTGGAATTACTGCGCCGACGGAGCTGGACCCTGGAAGAACTGGCGCGGGCGCTTGACCGGACCGACAACGCCGTGCGGGGCCATCTGGCGGCGCTGGAACGCGATCGGTTGGTGGAACAGGCTGGGACGCGGCGCCGCGTGGGTAAGCCCGCGTATGAATACATCTTGACGGCGGAAGCCGACACGCTCTTCCCGCAGGCGCAGGCGCCCGCACTAGGCAGCTTGATCGGTGTGCTGGAGGAGCGGCTCGGCGCAGCAGAGCTGGACCAGGTCGTGCGCGCCTCGGGCCGGCGCCTGGCGGTGGGGGAGCCGCTGGCTGGGGGCGGTCCGATCACGAGGGCGCTACGGCGCCTTTGGCTCGGCACAGCTCCCCCGGCGGACCCGGCGCCCCCGGCTATCCAGCACGTCATGCCGCGGCGGCTTGGTCAGTTGATAGTCCACCAGATCGGCCAGATCGGCACACCAGGCCACCTGCGTGCGGCCGTCGCGCGAGGTGTACCGCCATTCTTTCAGCTCCTGTCCACAACTGCAACGCAGGCCGCCCGCTGTCACCGACCGATCCCCTCCGCTCGACCTCGCCGCTTTGCCGCGCCGCCCCGCCGGGCGGGCGTTCATGTCCGGACGCGGTAGCCGAGCACGCTATGCTCCTGACTCGTTGCTCGCCAGTCTCGCTGAACGGTGGAGGAAGGGGACCGACCTCCTTATTGGCGGCAAAGACAACATTGCTACGATGTGCAATAAAGGCTTCTTCCAGCGCTGATTTTCCCAGGTTGCCCATGGTTCCAGGTACGTTGTCTTTAGCCCCGTTAGGCCATCCCTACGCCCCCATTCTTGCCCCCGGTAGGACCAGGCGCTCTTGCCGCGCCCGGCTTGCTCAAGCGGGATTCTGAGCAAGCCGGGCGGCCAGTCGACTCCCTGGCGGCGCCACCGCGCACTCACGGTGCGCTGCACGCGGGAAAGAAGGTAGTGCTCACGATCTTCGACGCTTGCCCTCTGGTCACATTGTTACCGGGTCGGAACGTGCCGTCCGCGTAGCCGCTGACCACATTATGCCGCGCGACCCGCTCGATGTATAGCCAGAAGACAGTCCCAGGGGCCACGTCCGTGAACGTCTGCTGCGTGGGGGCGATTACGTCGTTGAACCCGGCTACTTGGGCGTCGATCTTCGCGAGTTGCCCGCGCGTCACGTCGTTACCGGGCCGGAACGTGCCGTCGGCGTAACCGCTGATCGCGCCATGCAAGGCCGCCCGTTCGATATACTGCCAGAAGGGGGAGTTGGGGGCGACGTCCCGGAACGTCTGTCGCGTCGGCGGGATCACCTCGTTGTACCCGGCCGCGTTGGTCACGATCTTGGCGGCCTGCCCCCGGCTGACCGGGGTGTTGGGCCGGAACGTGCCATCGGCGTAGCCCGAGATAATGCCCCGGCACGCCAGGCACTCCACGTAGGTATAGAAGGGGCTGCCTACCGGCACGTCGGTGAATTGGACGGCGCACGCCGCCGGGGTCGCCATAGACCGAG
>JAICKM010000852.1 GCA_025927935.1 Chloroflexia bacterium
CACCCCAAGAGAGGTAGCCGCACCCATGAGCAATACCCGGCCGCCCGACCGCTTCGAGCCATACCAACCGCTGATCATCCTCAATCCCGGCGCGAACCGAGGCCGCACATCCAGCCTGGCCGCGACGCTACGCGGCCTCTGCCGCGACCTGGGCAGCGATGCCCAGGTGGTCGAGACCTGGGGCGTGGACGAAAGCCGCCGGATCGTCCAGGAAGCGGCGAGCGCCGGGCGGCGGCCCATCATTGCCTGTGGCGGCGACGGCACCATCCACGCCGTTGCCAGCAGCCTGCTGGATATCGAGTGCCGCGTGCCGCTCGGCATCATCGCCGCCGGCTCCGGCAACGACTACGCCCACCGCACGCTCGACCTGCCCCGCGCCCTGCGCCCCGCCCTCGCCACGGCGCTGTATGGCCGGCCCGAACGGCTGGATGTCGCCCGGCTCAACGACCGCTGGATGATCAACTCCTTCGGCACAGGCATCGACGCCAACGTGGCGTGGGATGTGCGCGACATGGTGGAGTCGGGGCGGGCGCGGGTGAGCGGGACCATGCTCTACACCGTCTCCGCCGTCAAGCAGGTGCTGTTCCACTACCAGCGCATCCCGACGCTCGAAATCACGCTGGACGGGCGCCCCTGGGGCAGCAGGCGCATGTTGCTCACGGCGGCCATGATCGGACCGACCGCGGGCGGCGGCTTCCGCCTGACGCCGCGCGCCAACGCCCGCGATGGACAGTTGGATGTGCTGCTGGCGCGGCGGATGCCGCAGGCCAAGGCCCTGTTCGCGCTGCCGCTCGCCAAAGCCGGGCGCCACGGCTGGCTGCGCGAGGTGGAGATGGTCCATGCCCGCGAGGTGCGCATCCGCAGCGCGCGCCCGGTGCAGGCGCACATGGACGGCGAATTGATCAGCGACCGCGCGTTCGACATCCGCATCATGCCCGGCGCGCTCACGGTCATGGTGCCGCGTTAGGCCGGCACGAGCCTGTGCGCCGCCCACCGTGATTTTGCGGTGTAGGGACCGGTTTCAAACCGGCCCGCCGCTCCGCACGGCGCTGTAGGGGCCGGTTTGAAACCGGCCCGGCCTACCCGCCGAGCAGATGGTAAGCCAGCGAGACGAGGCCACCGCCCAGCACCAGCCAGGTGGAGTTCAGCTTAAAGCGCAGCAGCAGCACCGCGGCCACGACGGCCAGCGCGGCGGTCAGCCAGTCCACGACGGCGGCGCGGCCCAACTCCCAGGTCACGGCGGCCATCAGGCCGAGCGCGGTCACGTTGACCCCGTCGAGCAGGGCGCTCATCCAGGGCGAGCGCCGCAGCCGGGGCACAAACGGGTTCACCGCCGCGACGAAGACGAACGAGGGCAGGAAGATGCCGACCGTAGCCAGAACAGCGCCCGGCCAGCTACCCACCACATAGCCGATGAAGGTGGCCGTGGTGAACACCGGGCCGGGCGTGAACTGCCCGATGGCGACCGCATCCAGCAATTGCTGATCGGTCAGCCAGCCCAGGCGGTTGACGAAGTCGTTGCGCAAGAACGCCAGCAACACATAGCCGCTGCCGTAGAGCACCGCGCCGATCTTGAGGAAGGTCAGGAAAAGCTGGAGCAGGTTGGCCGGCGTCTCGGCGGGCAGGGCGGCCCACCCGCGCGGCGCGAACCCGACAAGGGGCAGCAGCGCGGCAAGGGGCGGCGTCCCGGCCCGCAGCCGGATGCCGTTCTCCACCACCATCACCAGCAGGCCGCCGCCCAGCAACAAGACGAGTTCGTTCATCCCCAGCAGATAGAGGACGAACGTCGCGGAGCCGATTACGGCCAGGAAGCGGCTTTTGATCGCCGTCTTGCTCAAGCCCCAGAGCGCCTGGAGTACCACGGCGATAATCACCGGCTTGATACCGTAGAGCAGCCAGGCCGCCGCCGGGGTCGTGCCGTATTGCCCGTAGAGCCAGGCCAGCGCCAGAACGATGCACGCGGCGGGCAGGATAAAGCAGGCCCCGGCCACCACCAGCCCGCGCCGCCCGGCACGCACATGGCCTATGTGCATGACCATCTCGGTGGAGTTCGGGCCGGGGATCAGGTTGGTGGCGCCGAGCAGGTCGAGAAAGTAGCTGTCGGTGATCCAGTGGCGGCGCGTGACCACTTCGTCGCGCAGCATGGCGATATGCACCGCCGGACCGCCGAAGGCCGTGAAGCCCAGGCGCAACGCCAGCGCGGCCACTTCGGCCAGCGCGCCCTGATTGCGGCCCGCGCCGCCCGCCGGCTCTATTGCTTCACTCACGCGATCTCCTGTGTGCCTGCCGCGCCGAGACTCTTCGCTGCGCTCAGAGTGACAAGGGTAGGTAGCACGCCGTAGTTTGTCAACTAGGATCTGTCATTCTGAGCGCAGCGAAGAATCTCCGTCTTGGCGCCCAAACGACGAGACTCTAAGCGTAGCGCAGAGTGACAGGGCGGAGACGGCACACGGTGCGCGGCCCGCCTGCAAATCTACTGTTTTTGCAGCCCCGTCCTCGATATGGTATCATGGCGGGCGATAGGAGTCTACCGGGGTAGCGGACCCTACCACATCGAACATGACCACCTGATCGGGAGCGCGTGGGGGCACGGCAACGTGACGCGCTCTATCCTGGAAAGCCGGTTTACATGAAAATCCGATCTATTACCTTCGGCGCCAGTTTGCACGAACGGCAGCCGCGCGGCACCCTGCTGGGCACGCTGGGTCACGCGGCGGCGGCCGCCACTGCCGCCTATAACGAGGCCGGGTACGAGGTGCAGACGGTGCGCCTGGCGACCTCGCCGCTGCCCCAGTTGCTGGCGACCCCCGGCGCCGACCCCGACCCGGTGCGGCTGGCCCTGGAATTGGAAGCGGCCTGCCGGGACGCCGG
>JAICKM010001026.1 GCA_025927935.1 Chloroflexia bacterium
CTGGCGCGCGAGCGGCGCGTGCTGGTGCTGCGCAACTACGACCTGGGCCGCTATGTGGCGCTGACTTCGACGCTGCACTACGCCCATGCCGAACTGCTTGGCCTGCCCGCCGGGCTGTCCACGGTCGATTTCGACCTGGGCCTGCGCTGGGACGCCCACGCGGAGGCCGACGAGCACCGCACGGACACCTGGTTCGGCACGCTACGCGACGCCCTACAAGCCCGCTCGGTGGATTACGACCTGGCCGACACGCACCTGGACGGTAAGCAGATGCGGCGCTACGCACTCATCTTTGTGCAGGCAACTGACTTTCTGGACCCGGCGGCGCAGCAGCGCGCGCTGGACGCGGCGGGCGCGGGCGCCACCGTCGTGATCGGGCCGGGCCTGCCCTACACGGACCCCGCGTTGCGCGCGCCAGGGCCGCTGGCCGGGGTGCTCCTGGCCCCCGGTGAACTGCGCGTGGGCGCCGGGCGCCTGATCTGGGCGCCAACCGAACAACTGGAGGCGTGGGTGGCCGATCTGGCCCCCGCGCCCGAGTTCGCCTGCCCCGACCCGGCTATCGACCTGGCCGTATTGGGCGGCGACGGCTGCACGCTGCTCTTTGCCGCCAACCCCGGCCCGGAACCGCGCGCAAGCGAGCTACGCTTCCAGGGGCGGCGCGTGTTGCGCCCGGCCTGGCACGAAGGGGATGCGCTGGTGGGCGAGGGCCGGGTGGCCCTGTGCTTGCCGCCCTGGACGGCGCGCATCTGGGAGGTGGCCCATGATTGATCCGCACTGGAGCCTGGTGGACCTCGATCCGCGCACGTGGCGGGCCATCGGCGGCTTCTTCGATCCGGGCCAGTATATCCGCGCCGCGCAACCCGGCGAGCGCGGGCTGTTCGTGCTGCACGACGGCGGGCGCGTGTTGCGCGTGATCGACACCGAACGCGGGCCGCGCCCGGATCTCGATCTGCACCAGGTTGATTCGGCTGCCGAACTCGCCGCCGGGCTGTATGCGCGGGGCGAGTGGCAGCGGGTGCACATCATCGACAAGCGCCACCTGGCGGCGGTGGCCCGCACGGCCCAGGAGACCCCCCGCCGCGACCTGACCCTCGATCAGTATTATCACCTGGTCTACCGCCTGCTGTGGGCGGACAGCGGTTATGTCTCCGTCCCGCCGCACCCCGGCCACTGGCACGGCTGGACCTATGGCGGGGTGCGCGCCTGGCTCGCCTGCTTGCCCGACCCGGCCACGCTGGCCCTGGTGGTGCTGGACGGCGCGGACACCGCAATCGGCCTGATTGCCGACTGGCGCGACGGCCTGTTTCGCCGCGTGACCACGCTGGAGACCTTCGGCCTGGGCGGGCCGGCGCTGGACCTCTCGGCGGAGTCCTTTGCCCGCCTGTGGGCGCTGCTTGCCGCGCGGGGGCGCGGCGGCGACGGGGCGCCGCCCGCCGCCGCGCTGCTCTGCTCGTCCGCCGCCCTGGCCGTCTTGCTGGACGCCGCCGACAAGGGCGCGGAACTGGCCCGCCTGGGCGCGCAAGGGGCGGCGTTCTGGCGGCTGCCCGGCGGGCCGGTTTGAAACCGGCCCCTACATCGCCGTAGTCTATTACCTACCTTTTGTCTTGTCACTCTGAGCGCAGCGAAGAGTCTCGTCTTTTGGGCTACAAGACGGAGATTCTTCGCTGCGCTCAGAATGACAAATCCTCGTTGACCGCCTACGTTGCATTACGCTAATGCGTTAGGCCAGGGGCAGCGGGTTCGAGGGCTGAGGCGGGAACAGGATGCCCAGCAGCACCGCGGCCGCCGGGGTGGCGTAGCAGTCGGCGTAGATGTGGTTGATCTCGGCGGGCGTGCGGTGGCCCAGCAGCACCTGGAGGAAGGTCAGGCCGGGGAAGCGGGCGTCGCCGTCTTCCCCATGGGCGGGGGTGAAGGTGCCGATCTCGGTCAGCCGGCCCGCGCGGAAGCCCAGCGTC
>JAICKM010000943.1 GCA_025927935.1 Chloroflexia bacterium
CTTGATCACCTGGTCATCGGCAATAAATGGCTCAGCATGCGCGAGCGCGGCCTCGGCTTCGCCCGCTAACGGAGCGACCCGGTCCGGTATCTCTTTATAAGTTCACTGCGAAGTGCGGGGTGTCCCGGTGGGACACTGGGGGCATGAAAGTTGGGATCATTTGTATCTCGATTGATACCCTTCCTTCCGACTTTCAGGGAAGGAACGAAGAACGCGAAGATTCTTTAGATTAGTTCTGTTCTTCGCGCCCTTCGCGTCTTCGCGGTGCATAATATAGGGGTATGCCTGGATGTCGGGTTGGTTGACAGGCGCGGGCGGCGGGGGCATAATACCGGCCATGGACTCGACATTCCTGGATCGGCTGCCGCCCGCATACCGGCCCGCGGCGCAGGCCATCCTGGCCGAATATAGCGCCCGCCCTGATGTGCTGGCCGTGCTGCTGACCGGTTCGGTCACGCGTGGGCAGGCAGGAGCAACGAGCGATCTCGATGTGTGGGTGTTGACCGGGGCCGCGGAGCGCATCCGGCGCAGCCTGATCGTGGACGGCGTGCCGGTCGAGGTCTTCTACAATTCCCTGGCCTGGACCGAGCGCTACCTGGCGCAAGTCGATGTGTCGGCCATGAACATGGTGGGCTACGGCTGGCCCGCGTATATCCGTCCCGATGCCGCGGGCCTGGTCGCTGATCTCCAGGCGCGCGCCCGCGCCGCTTATGAGCAGGGGCCGCCCGCGCCCACCGCCGACGAGACGGGCCGCCGCCGCAATCTGGCGATTGACACGCTCTTGGACGCCGAAGATGTGCTGGAATCGGACTCGGTGGCGGCGACCCTGGTGCTGAACAATGCCCTGGAGCAGGTGCTGCGCTGGTACTACGGCGAACACCGCGCCTGGATGCCCAAGCTCAAGCGCCTGCCCGCCGACCTGGCGGCACGCGATCCGGCCCTGGCCGCCGCCGTCCGCGCCTATCTGACCGCAATGGATGCTCCGGCCCGCCACGCCGCCTTGCTGCGCGTGTTCGCCCTGGTGCATCCAGCCGGGCACGGCCTCGACCAATGGTGCTGGGAGAGCACCCCACAACCCCTTAGCGGATGAAAAGGAGCAGCAGCGATGGTAACGGCCATTGTGATGATCAACGCCGAGCGGCACACGGTGAGCGAGACCGCTCAGGCTGTGCTCAAGATCGCGGGCGTGCGCGAAGTCTATTCCGTCACCGGCGAGTACGACCTGGTCGCCATCGTCAGCACGCCGGTCTATGAGCAACTGGCCGACCTCGTCACCCGCGACATCACGGCGGTGCGCACGATCACCCGCACCCACACGCTGATGGCCTTCCAGTGCTACTCCAATCAGGACATGGAGCGCCTCTGGGACATCGGCACGGAGGAAGCCGACCCCGAGGGGTAGGGCCGTCTGCTCCGGCCCCTGCCAGGGGCCGGTGCCGCGCACTGGTGCTTACTCCTCGTGGTAATATTTCGGCTCATCCAGCCCAAGCACCTGCCGCAGGTAGACCAGTTCGCCCAGGTGATAGCTGCGGTGGCGGATCTGGCCCCAGATCACGCCGCGAAACGGGATGGTGTCTCCGGTCCACCAGGTGTACGGCTCGTCCAGGCGGCCCGGCGTGGTGATTTCCAGCAGCAGTTCGGCTCGCGCGGCCCGCAGGGCCTCCAGGGCGGCGGCTTTGTTGGCCGGCGGCTCGGGGTGCGCGGCATAGGCCAGGTGCCAGAGGATGTCCAGCGCCGATTTGGCCTTGGGGTTGGGCCGCCAGCGCATTTGCTCCTCGGTGAGGTCCGCGACGGTGTCCTCGATCTGGCGATCCTCGATCTCCAGAATGCTGGCTAGATCACCGCTTGCATAAGTGGGCGTTACGGCAATACGCGCGGGCATCACAATCCTCCTCGATAAGCTGGCGCGGCCTGCCTGCGTGGACGCGCATAGCGGGACAGACCGGCGCCGACCTAGCGATACTTCGCCGGGTTGACCTGCACGCCGTTGTGGCGGATTTCATAGTGGATGTGCGGGCCGGTGGACATACCCGTGCTGCCGGAGTAGGCGATGACCTGGCCTTTGACGACGCGCTGGCCCACGGAGACGAGCAGCTTCGAGTTGTGGCCGTAGAGCGTGACCCACCCCGCGCCGTGATCGATCATCACCATGCGCCCGTACACGTCCGACCACCCGGCCTGGCTCACTACCCCGGTTTGCGTGGCGCGCACCGGCGTGCCCATCGGCGCCTGGATGTCCAGCCCGGTATGGAAGCCGACTTTCCCCTTCACGAAGGGGCTGCTGCGCCAGCCGAACGGCGAGGTGATCGCGCCATAGTAGGGATACCCACTGGGGATGTGCGAGACGACGGCGGGGGGCTTTTTGACCGGCGGCTTGGTGTCGCCGCCGTCGTCGCGGGGCGGCGGGCTA
>JAICKM010000650.1 GCA_025927935.1 Chloroflexia bacterium
ATAGTCGCCTCATATAGCATCTTTCAGGGTAAGCTTGAAGGTGCAAGCGTAATCGCTAGGTGGCGTGGTCGGAGTCTGGATAGTCAATCCCTCCGCGCCCTGCCTCCAGGCCAGTGGCTCGGCGGATCCAAGCATGCGGATCGTGGCGATGCGCTCCGCCGGGATGGATGACCGGGCGCCAAGCGACTTGATGGTGATGGCGCCTTCCGGCGCACCCAGGCAGACGGCATACAGCGCGTTCTCCCGCATGGTGAAGCGGAAGTCCCGACTCGTGAAGTTGGGCCGCTGGGCATCCGTGAACGCGCCCTCCGCAATCTGCGTGGGACCTTCGCCAAACGTCAGCCAGGGCCGCGTTTCGTATATCGCCTCGCCGTTGACCGCCAACCATCCGCCGATCGCCTGCAAGATCGCCGCGTCCTCGTCGGGAATGGTGCCGTCGGCGCGCGGGCCGATATTCAGTAAGAGCGCGCCGTTCTTGCTGACAATGTCCACCAGGTCGGCAATCAACTCCCCCGGCGTTTTATAATCCGGGTGCGCCACGTACCCCCAGGAGTTGCGAGCGACGGCCGTGCAAGTCTGCCAGCAGAGCGGCCGGATCGCCGCCAGTTGCCCCCGTTCGACGTCCAGCACGGCCGCTTCTTCGGGGAAGGCCCTGTGTTTGTAATTGATCACCACGCCGCGCTGCCATTCCAGCGCCCGATTGTAGTAATAGGCGGCGAGCTGGGGCAGATAAGGGGCGAATGCCGGCTCCTCGATCCACCAATCAAAGTAGACCAGTTGGGGCTGATACTTGTCGATCAGTTCCTGGGTCCGCGCCAACCAGTCGGTGAGAAACGCGACGTCCGGCTGGGTGTCCCTGGGCTGCGCCGGCCCGTAGAGATCGGCAAAGCCGGGATCTTGCACATCCGATGGCAACTGGCGCCCCCCATCGAAGAACCACCAGTGCTCCGCACGATGGCTGGATAGACCGAAGATCAGGTCTGCCCGGCGCACCGCCTGAGCCAGTTCGCCGATCACATCCCGGCGCGGCCCCCTTTTCACGGCGGTCCAGTCCGAGAATGAACAGTCGTACATGGCGAAGCCGTCATGATGTTCGGCGACCGGCACGACATAGCGGGCACCCGCCTCCTTGAACAAGCCGGCCCAGCCTGCAGCGTCAAAACGCTCCCCGGTAAAGCGGGGGATAAAGTCCTTGTAGCCGAACGTGGTCTGTGGACCATAGGTGGCGAGGTGATGGCGGTATGCCTCTTGATCCGGCTGGTACATGTTGCGTGGATACCACTCATTGCCAAACGCCGGGACGGCGTAAGCGCCCCAGTGGACGAAAATGCCGAACTTGGCATCCCGGTACCATTGCGGCACCGTGTAGCCGCGTAGCGACTCCCACGCCGGCGCGAACCGGCCGCCAATGGAACTCTGTGATCGCATTTGTTTGCCCCACTCCCTGTCGCCCTCTGTCATCGGAGCATTTTCCTCGTTTGCGTGTGACTTCAGTGCTGATAGCCGATCCTGGTGGCCTATTACCCAGCAGATCGCAGGTCGACAGGCTGCAGACCTCTCACCTGGTTATGCTCGCTAACGAGATTGTGAGCATGGAGTTACTGGGTCCTGGTTGCCTTTTAGGCAGCCCGCTGATTCTGGATTTCAACCAGGATCTGATCCACTCCGGCGGCCTTCAGTTTATCATTGTACGCAGAGGGTGTTCACCCGATCCCTAATCCCTTGAGGCTGCGCGTTACTGTATTGCTGATGCACGTCGGTCATCTGCACAATCTCGCTCTGCGCCGCTGGCGTCAGCGTTGTCTGCTGCCCATCCGGCACAACTGGCAAGCAGATCTGCCGGCTATCCCGCCCATCACCCCAGCACCGGCGGCCAATCATTCGCGACCGTCCCCCGGCCCCGGCGTTTATTGGCCCGGCGGCCCTGCGGGATGCAACGCCAGGCCAGCAGCAGGCCACTGGGTGAGTGCCCTGCAATAACCCCGTCCCGCGGGGACGGGCAGCCGTCGGTGACTTAGCCGGCACTCCCCGCAACCAGACATAGTCCTTCGCCGCCCCCGGCAACGATCAGCCTATAGGGCAGTCGGCTTGGGGTGGGAGCCGTGCGGCAACGCGTGGGCGGTGCGCCTGCCGCGGAGCGCGCCCGCCGCGCGCCGCTTCGTTTGGGTCACCGGATGTAGACTTGCCGCATACTGTCTATGACTCTTTTTTAGCAAGCTTACCACGCTGGATAGTAGATAGGGCGAGCTGCGGTCTAGTCTACGCAGGCGAAGTTCCCCGGTGACACCGGTGCGCCCCAGGATGGAGAGCGTACTGGCGTTTGTATTGACCACAAAGACGTGGTTGCCGTCCTGGCGTTCGGCGGGGAAGGGGATGCGGATAGTGGACGGATCGGTCAGCAGCGGGCCGGCGCGGAATGTTACCGCCATGTGGGCCAGCGCGGCCTCCAAAAACTGTGGGGGCGACGTGCGGAGCACGCTGCTGATTCCACCACAGCGCGAATAGCTCCCACTGCATCGTTCTCAGATCGCGCGTGGCGCGATCAAGCTGATCCTGGGTGATGTTCAGCGCGGCGAGCCATTGCTGCTGCTCGGATGTTAGCGGCGGGGGCGCGGGGATCGGCCCCTGGGCGAGCGGATCGGCCACATCCTGGCCCTGCGCCACGGGCACAATGTCCCAAATTGTGCCGCCAGGCGTGCTGCCGAACCACGCCTGGCGGATCAGCAACTCCAACTAGGCCGTCCCTTCGGCGTCGTTGAGCGTTTGCAGGAGGTTGTATTGGAAGGCTTGTAGCTTTTGCTCAAGCGCGCTGCCGCTACCCCTGGTTGCCAGCACGCCGACGATGGCGGCGAGCGCGTCGATGGCCGTGTAGCCGACAGCCACCTGCATCGCGCCGGCATCACTGTCGGCGCGGCGGGATGCTGTCGGTTTGCCAGAGCAAATCAAAGACCAGGCCATGGAACACCGACAGGTCGGGCGCGCTGTCGCCGCCGAGTACGGTCCAGTTGAGTTGAGCCGGCGTGGAGGTTGCCAGCGGGTCGTAGGCCGGGTCGGAAAACCAGCCGGCGACAAGATACGTCAGCAGGGTGTTGTCGGCCAAGCCGGTAGTGTCGTCATGGAAGGCGTACACGTCGAGCAGGCCCGGCTCGAAGGCCGTGAACATCATATCGGCCGTGCCGGTCGCCGTCAGGAACAGCAGCCCACCCGGCTCGCCCTGCCATGCTTCGAGGGTCCAATGTTTGCCCAACAGCGTCTGATCGACGCTGGCCGGCGTGGACTTGAAGGGGTTGGCGAACGGCGTGGTGCCGTCGCTGGGGTTCATGTAGTCACTCTGGATGATCCAGGCGTTCATCTGGGACGCAGTGGTAGCCCCGGCGGTGGTAGCCAGCCGCATCACCAACCAGCGGTTGGGCGTGCAGGGAAACTCCACGTTGCTTGAGCCGGAAGCCGCCATGCCGTGGGTCAGCGCAGCGGGCAGCTTCCAATGCAGGTGGACGCCGAGCGGGGGTGAGGTGAGGTTTTGGAACGGCGCGGGCACCGGGTCGAGAAATGCATTCAGGCTGGCGTAATCGTTGGTCCAGCGCTCGAAGGCGCCACTGTCAAACACCCGCTGATTCACCAGCAGCACCTGCACCGGGATCGGGACCAGTAACGGGTTCGCGCCATCAGACAGTTGGCGATTGGGATGGGAGCCGGTCCCGCAGGCTGCGTTGCCTGCGGGCTAAGACCGTTGATGCCCATCAGGCGATTAGGCAGCGTATCGGCGCTCGGCGTCGTGGGGTTGGTGCTGCCGTCGGGGGCGCCCCACATGGCGGCGGGCACCCCGGCCAGGTTGGCCGTCCAGTTCCACTGTGTACCGATGTTCAGGACGCCGGTTCCGGGGGGTACACTCGTGTCCGTCACGGTAATATCCATAACCGAAGTGACACCGGCGATATCCATCGGCCTGATCGCCACGTAGTAGGGCGGCTCGGTGGCCGGGAGCGTATAGAGGGTGGGGGCGCCGGACCCGCAGAGATCGGCTTCGGTGAGCGGGAAGGCCGTTTGCACTGCGAAGGCGAAGGTATCAGCGCGCACCTGCCAGGTGCCGTCGGCGGCGGTCCGC
>JAICKM010000540.1 GCA_025927935.1 Chloroflexia bacterium
CGCAATTGTGACCCCTGGCCGAGCCGTCCGGCATCAGTGGGTAACGGCACTGCGAAGGCACGAAGGACGCGAAGATCCTTTTGGTTAATCTCGTTCTTCGTGTCCTTCGCGTCTTTGCGGTGCAAGACACCTTGAATGGATTTCAGGGATCGCCGGTTGACGCAGCTGCGGGCGGGTGCTATCATCGGCGGAGTGTGGCCGGCCCTAGCGCCGCATGGATCCATCCCAGAGGAGAAGACCTGTTAAGAACTTACGCAAGCCCTGATGTTGCAATGCTGTAAAGGACGTGCGGCGAACTTATAAGGTTTCTGTAACGCCGCGCTGCTAAACTGAGGTAAGTTTCGCGGTAAGGCGAAGCGCTGTAGACGTAACAATGGGGCTGTGCTATCATGGGGTGAAACGCTCAGTTGAGAAGGCAAGCCATGACTAAACACGAGCCACCGGCAGCAAACGGCCTGCGCGCGCTACCTGCCGTCGATCAGTTACTCCATGCCGGGGGGCTGGCGGCCTGGCGCGCGGCCCTGCCGCACGACCTGATCGTGACGGCGGCGCGCGAGGCGCTGGCCGCGGCGCGCGCCGAGATTGCCGGTGGGCGCCAGGCCCCGGACATGGACCGCCTCACCGCCGATGTGGCCGCACGGCTTGAGGAAGTGACGAGTGCCGGCCTGCGCCCGGTGATCAACGCCGGGGGCGTGATTATCCAGACTAACCTGGGCCGGGCCCCACTGGGCCCGGCCGCGCGCGCCGCCATGGCCGCCGCCGCTGCGTACAGCAATCTCGAATATGACCTCGACGCCGGGACGCGGGGATCGCGTTACGTCCACGCCGCCCGGCTGCTGACGCGACTGACCGGCGCCGAAGACGCCCTGGTGGTCAACAACGCCGCCGCCGCGCTCTACTTCGTGCTGCTGGCTTTTGCCGCCGGCCGCGAAGTGGTCCTGTCGCGGGGTCAGGCGGTGGAGATCGGCGGCGGTTTTCGCATCCCGGACATCATGCGCCAGAGCGGGGCCACCCTGGTCGAGGTGGGCACCACCAACCGGACCTACCTGCGCGACTATGAAGCGGCGCTGAGCGAAAGAACGGCCGGCCTCCTGCGAGTCCACACCAGCAACTTCCGCGTGACCGGCTTCACCAGCACGGTGGGCGTGGCCGACCTGGCCGCGCTGGCCCATCGCCACGACCTCTGGATGGCCGACGACGCGGGCAGCGGCGCCCTGTTGCCCACGGCGGACTATGGCCTGGCGCCGGAACCGCTGGTCCAGGACAGCATCGCGGCGGGCGCCGACCTGGTCATCTTCAGCGGCGACAAGTTGCTGGGTGGGCCGCAAGCCGGGATCATCGTGGGCCGGGGCGCCCTGGTCGGGGCGTTGCGCCGGCACCCTCTGGCCCGCGCCCTGCGCGTCGACAAGATCACCTATGCCGGGTTGGAAGCGACCCTGCTGGCCTACATGCGCGGCGAAGCCACCCGCGAAGTGCCGGTGTGGGCCATGATCAGCGCGGACCTGGGCGGCCTCGAAACGCGGGCACGGGCCTGGGCGGCCCAACTGGCGGCGGCCGGCGTGCCCGTCGCCGTCATCCCCGGCCGCACCGCCGTGGGCGGCGGCACCTTGCCCGGCGAAACCCTGCCGACCTGGCTGCTGGCCGCCGGCGCGCAGCCGGAACAGGCCGGGGCGGTCGCCTCCACGCCCGGCGACGACGAGGATGCCGGTTCGGCAGCCGCGCCCTCCACCGCCGCCCTGGCCCGCCGCTTGCGCCAGAGCCGGCCCGCCGTGATCGCACGGGTCGAACGCGATCTCGTCTTGTGCGATCCGCGTACCGTCCAGCCGGATGAAGACGCGGCGCTTCTCGCGGTGCTGCAAACCGCCTGGGGCGCAACCATGGGCTGACCGAGTCGTCCCCGGCCCCGGAACCCCGCGCGGTGCTCAGCGCCGCACTCCGGCCGTACCGCGGAGTTTGGCCCGCGGTCGCGTGAAACGGCACCCGGTGTTGCCAGGTGAAGGTAAGTGTGCAGCCGGATCATTTCAACATTCGTTAAGGAGACACCGGGACATGGACAAAATCGCCCCGCACGCCGCCCCGGCGGTCGCGCAGGACGTGGACAATCGCTGCCCCCACTGCCAAGCGGCCAACCGGCCGGGGGCGCGGTTTTGCACCCGCTGCGGACGGAGTCTGCACGCCCGGCGCATCCCCCTGGCCGCGGCGAGTGGCGAGCGCAAGCTGGTCACGGTTATGTTCGCCGACATCAGCGGGTTCACGGCGCGCAGCGAGCATCTCGACCCTGAAGAAGTCGTAACCATGATGAACGCCTGCTTTGTCGAACTGGACCAGGCGGTCTCGCGCTACGAGGGCACCATCGACAAGTTCATCGGCGATGCGATGATGGTGCTGTTCGGCGCCCCGGCGGCCCACGAGAACGATGCCGAGCGGGCGGTGCGCTGCGCGCTGGAGATGCAGGCCCGGCTGGCCGCCTTCAGCGAAACGCATAGTAGCGACCTGGCCCGACGCCAACCCCTGGCGTTGCACATCGGTATCAATACCGGCCTGGTGGTGGCCGGCGAGATCGGCACCCCCCGGCGCCGCGATTACACGGTCATGGGCGATGCGGTCAACCTGGCTTCGCGCCTGGAAAGCGCGGCCACCGCCGGGCAGATCCTGATCGGCGCGGGCACACACCGGCAGGTCGAGCGGCTGTTTCAATGCCGCCCCCTGCCCCCGCTGACCCTCAAGGGCAAGAGCGAGCCGCAGCAAGCCTACGAAGTGGTCGGCGTCACCGAGGCCGCAAGCGCCCGCGGCTTTGAGCGCGCCGGGGTACGGGCGCCCTTGCTGGGCCGCGACCGCGAGTTGGACCTGTTGAGCAACGCCGTGCAGGCTCTGGAGGCCGGACAGGGCGGCCTGGGCTGTATTGTCGCCGAAGCCGGGCTGGGCAAGAGTCGCCTGACCGCCGAACTCCGCGACCGGGTGGGCAATCGTGTGACCTGGGTGGAAGCGCGCTCGCTGGCCTACGGCGCGGCCATTCCCTATCACGCCCTGCAAAATGCCTTCCGCCAGTTGCTGGACGTGCCTGCGTCGTCCGCGCCCGGCGAAGCCGTGGCGCGGATTCGCAAGGGCCTGGCCGCCTTCGGCGATGGCGCGGATGCGACGGCGCCCGTGCTCTGGCCCCACGTAGTCGCCTTGCTTGGCTATCCGCTGCCCGCCGATCCCGCCGCGACGCGCGTAACCACGATGGATTCGGCGGCGCGCAACGGCGAGTTTTCCTGGCTGTTGCGCGAGCATTGGCGGCGCGTGGCCCGCGTGCGCCCCACGGTGATCGTGTTTGAAGATCTGCACTGGGCCGACCCCGCCACCGTCGGGTTGGTGCGCGACCTGCTGCCGGTCACACGCGATGCGGCGCTGCTCTTCCTGCTGCTCTACCGGCCCGAGAATGAAGGGCCGCTGGCCCGCCTGCGCCCACTGGCCGAAGGCGATCCCCGCGCCCGTGTGCTGCGTTTGCAGCCCCTCAGCCTGGAGCAAAGCACCCAAATGGTGCGCGCCCTGCTCGACCGCTACCACCTGCCGCCGGAGCTACACGCCCGCCTGCTCGAAAAGGCCGAAGGCAACCCGTTTTACCTGGAAGAAGTGTCGCGCTCGCTCCTCGATCACGGTGTCGTGAGCACGGAAGGCGGCCTGTGGGTGCATCTGCAGGTCGAGGAACTCGATATCCCGGACAGCTTGCACAGCCTGATCGCCACACGCGTGGACCGCTTGAGTCCGGCGCTGAAAAGCACCCTCCAGCGCGCCGCCGTCATCGGGCGCCAGTTCAGCGCCGCCGGTCTGACCGCGCTGGTCGATGAGCCGCCCATCCTGCCGAGCCACCTGGCCGAACTCGAAGGCCGCGAGCTGATCAAGCCCGGCCCGGCCACCACCGGCACCGACGGCTACGCGTTCAAGCACGCGCTGGTCCAGGAAGTGGCTTACGGCAGCCTGCTGAAGGAGCAGCGCCGCCTGTTGCACCGTGTCCTGGCCGACCATCTCGATACACAGCACACGGAACCCGGTCTGCTGGCTTACCACTATGAGCGCGCCGAGGAGTGGCCGCAGGCGCTCCAGTGGCTCAGCACCGCCGCCGAGATCGCCTATGCCCAGTACGCCAACTCCACGGCGCTGGACCTGGTGGGCCGCGCACTCGCCGCCTGGGCGCAAGTCTACCCGGCGGATGCGCCGGCGGACGCGCTGCGGACCAAAGTCGCCCTCTATGAACTGCTGGCCGCGGTGGGCGTGGCGCTGGCCGACCGCGCCGCCCTGCAACAGGCTGCCGGCGGACTGCGGGACACCGGCACCACGCTCGACGATGCCCGCGCTCGCGTCCACGGCTACCTGACCGCGACCCAGCTCAATCACCTGGAGAGCGATTGGGACGCCTGGGAGAAGAACATCGCCGCCGCGCACGCCATTGCCGCTGCTTCCGGCGACCAGGATCTGATCAGCGACGTGTATGTGCGGCAGGCCCGGCTCTACACCAACCGCCTGGGACCGCACGCGGCCATCCCCTACCTGCGCCGCAGCGCCGCGATCAGCTACCTGATCCACGACGACCGGGAACTGACCGACTCGCTCAACAACCTCGCCCTGGCCTACCAGACCACCGGCGAGATCCGCCGGGCCGCCTGGCACGCCGCCTATGCCCTCAAACTGAGCCTGCGCCTGGGCGATCTGCGCCTGACCGCCGGGAACTACCTGAGCGTGGGGCGCATCGCGCTGTTGCGCGGGCAGTTGGCGTCGGGGCTGGCGAGTATGCAGGCCGGGCAGCGCGATGCCGACCGGGCCGGGCAGGCCCGCTTGCAGGCCATCACTCGCGACCATGTGAGCATGGCCTATTCGACCATCGGCCTGTACACCCAGGCGCTGGAGGCGGCGGGCGAAGCCGGCGCGTTGATCCGCCGGCATGGCCTCGACGATCTGATCGGCTTCAACATCACCACGCGCGCCGATGCGCTCATCGGCATGGGCCGCTATGACGACGCCCG
>JAICKM010000003.1 GCA_025927935.1 Chloroflexia bacterium
CCCGGCAGGCCGCTGCAAAGGCGCTCCAGCCCCGGCCCAGCGCCTGGTAATGCGCGCCCGCGCCGTCTAATCCGGCGGCAAGCGCGGGATCAGCGACCCGCGTGGCGGCTTCCCGTAGCCCGGTGCCGTAGATGTGCCGGAAAAAGCCGCCGAAGCCGGTGCCCGCTTTCTCCACGTAGAGGTAGACGCCGCGCAACGCCTGGCTCAGTTCGGCGGGCCCGAAGTGGTCCGGCCAGCGGGCCAGGTCGGCCACGAACATCTCCATGCCCGCCAACCCATGCCTGCCTGTCCCCGCGAAATGCGCCGCATCCACAAACGGGATGCCGTGGCCGTCGAGCAGGCGCACCGTCTCGGCAACGGCGTCCCGCATATGGGTGCCTGGATCGGGCAGGGCGGGGGGCCAGCGCACCTCGTAGTAGCGGTACTCCACAGGGGCAGGGAAGGCGGTCGAGCGCCAGGAGGCGTCGAAAGCCGCCTGGGTGATCTCCTGCACGCCTGCGCGGTCGTTGTCCAGCACAGACAGCGTGCCCGCCCGGTCGTCGATGCCGATGACCAGCAGGCGGTGGCCGGTGAAGTGGGTGCGCGCGTTCAAGTAGGGCAATTCGCCCACGTCGGCCAGGACGAGCGCGGGCTGCCCGGCGGCCAGCGTGGCGCGCAGCCAGGTCCAGGCCGCCTGCGGCGAGGCGGGCCTCACTTCCTGGAAGCCGATGCTTAGCCGCGCGGCAAGTTGGGCTTCCAGCGGGCCGGTGCGCCCCAGCAGGTAGATCGGCGGGTCCGCGCCGGGTCGCCGCCAGTAGAGGAAATCCAGCCCGCCAGAGAGCGCGAACAATAGCGCCTCGCTGGGCAGGGCGGCGTCTTGCGCGGGGCTGTGGAAGGCCACGAGATCGCGAAAGGCCGACGACGCGCAATGCCCGCCCAGCAGATGCGGGACGGGCAAGATGGTCTTCATCGGGCGCTGGATGTTCAGACGGCGGTCACGAGCAGGGGCCGGTCGCGCGTGATGACGATGGTGTGCTCGAAGTTGGCGACTGCGCTGTGATCGCGGGTCTTGATCGTCCAGCCGTTGGCGTCGGTCACCACGGCATCGCGGCCCGCGGCGACGTGCGGTTCGACGGCCAGGACCAGCCCTTCGGTCAGGCGCTGCTTGGCCCGCGCGACGAAATAGTTGGGCACCGAGGGCGCCTCGTGCAGCCCGCGGCCCACGCCGTGGCCGCACAGCTCGCGCACCACCTGGAAGCCATAGCGCCGGGCGGTCGTCTCGGCGGCGGCCCCGATGCGGTTCATCGGCGCGCCCGCGCGGGCGGCGTTCAGCGCGGCGTCCAGCGTGGCGCGGGCGCAGTCACACAACTGCTGCTTGCGGGCGGGCAGGGGCGGCACGGGCACGGTCAGGGCGGCGTCGGCGAAGTAGCCGTTCAGTTCCGCGGACAGGTCGAGCTTCACCAGGTCGCCTTCGCGAATGGTGCGGTCGCCCGGAATGCCGTGCGCCGCTTCTTCGTTCAGGCTGATGCAGGCGATGCCGGGGAACTTGTAGACCAGCAGCGGGGCTGGGCGCGCGCCGTACTTCTTCAGGAACGCGCCGCCGATGGCATCCAGGTCGCGGGTGGTCATGCCGGGCTGCACCTGGGCCTGCATATGCTGTAGTGTGAGGCCCACAATTTCCCCGATCCGGCGCAGGGCGGTTAGATCTTTTTCGGTTTCAATCGACATAACGATTCCTCCGGGCTACCATACAAGATGCCTCACAAGATGCCTCGGTTGGTAGTATAACCCTTCCCAGCAAACGCGTGCAAGGCGGCAATCATACATCCCTTCACAAGGGCACCGCACAGACGCGAAGAGCGCGAAGACCAAGATTAATACAAACGATCTTCGTGTTCTTCGCGCTTTCGCGGTACAGAAACATCGTTTGTCGCCGGATAGCCGCGCTAGGCCGTCTCCTGGATCTCGTTCTGGAGTCCCAGTTCCTCAATCGCCTGCTTGCGCATGAGGAACTTCTGGATCTTACCGGTCACGGTCATCGGGAAGTTGTCGACGAACTTAACATAACGCGGTATCTTGTAGTGGCTGATGCGGCCCCGGCAGAAGTTCTGAATCTCGGCTTCCGTCGCCTCGGCGTCCGGCTTCAGCTTGACCCAGGCCATGATCTCCTCCCCGTAGGCGCGGCTGGGTAGGCCGATGACCTGCACGTCGGCGATGGCCGGGTGGGTGTAGAGGAACTCCTCGATCTCGCGCGGATAGACGTTCTCGCCGCCGCGGATGATCATGTCCTTGATGCGGCCCACGATATTCACATAACTGCCGGCATCCATCGTCGCCAGGTCGCCGGTGTGCATCCAGCGCGCCGGGTCGATAGCCGTGGCGGTCGCCTCAGCATTGTTCCAGTAGCCCAGCATGACCGAGTAGCCGCGGGTGCATAGCTCGCCGGGCGTGTCGCGGGGCACCACGGCGCCGGTGCTCGGATCGATAATCTTGCACTCCAGGTGGGGCATGACGCGGCCCACCGTGCTGACGCGCTTCTCGATGGGGTCGTCGGCCCGGCTCTGGAATGAGACCGGCGAAGTCTCGGTCATGCCGTAGGCGATCTCGACTTCCCCCATATGCATGCGGCTGTTTACTTGCCGCATCACCTCGATGGGGCAGGGCGACCCGGCCATGATGCCGGTGCGCAGCGTGGCGAGGTCGAACCGGTCGAACTCCGCATGGTTCAACTCGGCAATGAACATTGTGGGCACGCCATGGACCGCCGTGCAGCGCTCGGCCTCGATGGCCTGAAGGGTCGCCAGCGGGTCAAAGCTCTCGGCGGGGTAGACCATCGCCGCGCCGTGGCTCACGCAGGTCAGGTTGCCCATGACCATGCCGAAACAGTGGTAGAGCGGCACAGGGATACAGAGGCGATCCTGGTCGGTAAAACGCATCATCTCGCCGACAAAGAAGCCGTTGTTCAGGATGTTGTGGTGGCTCAGCGTGGCGCCCTTCGGAAAGCCCGTGGTGCCGGAGGTGTACTGGATATTGATCGGGTCGTCGAACTCTTGCTCGCGCTGGCGGGCGGCCAATTGCTCGGGCGTGACGGCGCCCGACAGGGCCAGCAGTGCGGACCAGGTCCACATACCGGGCCGCGGCTGGTCGTCCAGCACGACCAGATCTTGCAGGTCGGGGAATCGCGCCGAGTCGATGCGCGGCGGACTTTCTGCCGCGGCGGCCAGTTCAGGAATTAACTCGTTGACCATGCCCACGTAATCGCTGCTTTTCAGCCGCGGGGCGCAGACGAGCATACGTAGCCCCGACTGGCGCACGACATACTCCAGCTCGCTCGTGCGGTAGGCGGGATTGATGTTGACCAGAATGGCCCCGATCTTGGCGGTGGCGAACTGCGTGATGGTCCACTCGGCGCGATTGGGCGCCCAGATGCCCACCCGGTCGCCTTTCTCGATGCCCAGGGCCATGAGCGCGCGGGCGCATTCATCGACCGCTTCCTGAAGCTGCCGGTAGCTATAGCGCAGGCCCTGGTGGGGCACGATGAGCGCGTCGTGGTCCGGGTAGCGGGCCACCGTAGCGTCGAAGTTATCGCCGATGGTCTGGCCGAGGAGCGGCGTGTCCGAGGTGCCGCTGACGTAACTGAGCGGGGGCGGCGTAACGTTGGGTGTAACGGCGTCCGGCGCCGCGGTTGGGGCGAGGGTAGTCATACGAGGTGTCCTCCGCGGCAGCGGGGCCGCACCGCCGCCACTAGCCGGTAGTGCCCCGCACCACCGGGCCGTCCGTAGGTCGCCTTCATTATAGCACAGCGGTCAGTGGTCAGTGGTCAATGGTCGGTGTAGGATTCCGCTGGTGGCCGCGCCACGCACAAAAAGAACAGGAGCGGGTTCATACCCACTCCTGCCGCTTATTACGCTCTCTTCATACTGACCACTGACCACTGACCACTCGTCGGCGTTTACTTGACTTCGAGCGTGCCGGCCATGCCTTGCTGCTTGTGGCCGGGGATATCGCAGAGCGTGTCGTAAGTGCCGGCGGGGATATCCGCTTCCAGCATGGCGGTTGCGCCGCTGTCGATATTCGCCGTCTTCACTTCCTGGCCGTTGACGATGATGGAGAAGTTGTGCTTAAACTTACCCTCGTTCGTCACCTTGAAGGTCTGGTGCCCGGCGGGCGCCTGGATGCTCTTTGGCTCAATGGACCATTCCTTCAGGGTAACGGCAATCGGGCCGCCCGCCGCTGTGCCGCCGCTACCGGTGGATGCGGTGGTCGCGGTGGGTTCGGCGGCGGCGGGCGCGGCCGTGGTTGCCGTGGCTTCGGCGGCGGGCGCCACGGTAGTCGCGGTGGGTGCAGCGGCCGGGGCCGTGGTCGGGGTCTCGCCGCAGGCGACTAGCAGGCTAGCGCCGATCAGTAACACGCCGGCCAGCACGAGGCGCGGACGAGCGAAGGGAAATAGGGTCATGGGGGTTTAGGCTCCTCAGGTACGAATGGGCCGGACCGCGGTGCCCGGCCACGTTCGAGAGATTACTACTCCGTGGCGCGCAGATGCCGAATGAGTTGGGCGTGGATATGCTGAAGGGTAGGTGCGTGCTCGACCAGGGCAACGGTTTCGTCCAGGGGCGCCGCAGGGGGCACCGGGGCGCCGCTGTCCGCCAGCCGGTTCAGATATTGGCCGAGCAATTCCGCGAGTGCCGTCACGTCCGCGCGGGGCAGATCCACTTCGTCATGGCCGCCGAGTTGGTTGTAGATGCGCGCGGCCTCCGCCGTCTGCTCTGGAAAGCTGATCGCGGCCCGTCGTGGATCGAACAGGTCGCGTAATAAGCGCCGCTCAGTGTCGGCCAGAGGCACTTTCACGAGAGTTCGGGACTCCTTCTCCGCGTCACGGACGACCGGTGGTAGCACTCCGGTCATTGGGCCGATTATAGCAGCCTACCGCGAACACTGTCAAGAAAGGGATCTTACATTCCGGCGGTTGCCTGCCGCCGCGCCTGCGCGGTTTTGCGCACCGGTGCTGTCTATCTGTGCCGCCGGGAAAGCAGAAAGGCCCGGCGTTTACACGCCGGACCTCTCTGTTATGTCCGCCGAATGGGGCGGGCAGGGCGCCTAGTAGCGGCGGGAGCCGCCACCACGGTTGCCACCGCCACGGCTGCCGCCGCCCATCTGGCTGAAGCAATCCGAGCAATACACGGGGCGGTCGCCGGTGGGCACGAAGGGTACCTCGGTTTCCTTGCCGCAGTTCGAGCAGGTGACCTGGGTCATCTGGCGCGGGGCGCGCTCGCGGCCGTAGCCGCCACCGCTGTAACCGCCGCCATTGCCATAGCTGCTGCTACCCCCACCGTAACCACCGCTGCTGTAGCTGTCGCCACTGGAGCGGGCGGCTTTCTTGGCCGCGCGGCAGTCGGGGCAGCGCTGCGGCTCGGTGTAGCCACGGCTGCTGTAGAACTCCTGCTCGCCGGCAGTAAACGTAAAGCTTTGGCCGCAATCGCGGCACACGAGAGTCTTATCCACGAAATGGAATCTCTTTCTCCTCAACGGGACTAAATAAATTGGGTCTTGTTCTAATGGATTAACCTTGGTGCCCTGAAACTAAATCCGGAAACCAGTCTGAGGAGACGAGATTAGGGAGATCGTAGCGAGGGTTAAACAACAGTAGGAAATCCATCTCGGTTATTATACACGATCCCGCGACAAATAGCAAGGAGAAAAATGATCAGTTTGGCAGGTGCGAAATCTGCCCTGCTTATTGCACGGTTTTGGGCAAAGCCGTGGTCCCTCAAGGGGCGACCTTCGCTCGTCGTAGCCCGCTCCTTGAGCGGCTGGGTTGATTGACAGCCAGGGCGCCCCGCGACTATACTTTCCTGATGGTTAACCGATACGCGAGGGGGAACGGGTGGCGGGACTGAACTGGGTGGATGGGGTGCTGCTGGTGCTGGTCGCGCTGGTGGCGTGGGGCGCGACCACGCGCGGCTTTGTGCAGGTGTTTACCGGGCTGGTGGGCTTCGTGCTGACGCTGCTGGCCGCCTTGCTCTTGACGGCCCCGCTGGCCGATTGGCTGACTCGCCAGATCGGCGTAAGCGAGTTATGGGCGGCGCCGATCGCCTTTTTGCTGATCTGGCTGGCCGCCCAGATCGTCTTCACCGCCATCTCCCGGCTGATTTTGCATCGGACGCACTACCAGGCGTCGCGATCCACGCTGAACCGCTGGTTGGCGGTGCTGCCGGGCGCGGCGCAAGGGCTGCTGGTGGGCGGGTTGCTGCTGACTGTCCTCGCGCTGGCGCCCATCCCCGGCGTGCCGCAGCAGGCGATTCTGCACTCGGCCATCGGCGGCGAACTGGTGCGCACGACGGTTGCCTTCGAGCGGCCCCTGGAAGGGGTGTTCGGCCCGGCCCTGCGCCAGACGCTGGGCTTCCTCACCGTCAAGCCCGAACCCGAAAGCGGCGAGACGGTGGCGCTCAAGTTTCAGGTGCCGGCGCCGGCCGTGGACCCCGATGCCGAGGAGCGCATGTTGATGCTCATCAACGCGGAGCGGAATGCGCGTGACCTGGCCCCGCTCGCCATGGACTCAGCGCTGCGCCAGTTGGCGCGGGCGCACGCCACCGATATGTTCCAGCAGGGCTATTTCTCGCATACGAGCCAGGACGGGCGCTCACCGTTCGACCGCATGCACGATGCGCGCATTAACTATAGCGCGGCGGGCGAAAATCTGGCGCTGGCGCCCACCACGGAGTTCGCGCACGATGGGCTGATGAACAGCCCCGGCCACCGGGCCAATATCCTCAACGGTCAGTTCCACCGGGTGGGCATCGGCGTCATGGATGGCGGTATCTACGGCAAGATGTTCGTGCAGGAATTCACTGACTAACGCGGCCTGATTTGTGCAGTAGCCCGCCTGTCATACCGCCCACTTGTTAGAGATCGAGGAGCATGCCAACTTGGACGATTCGACCCCGCCATCCGATCCGACCACGCCCGCAAAGAAGCCCCGCGCCCCGCGCAAACGGCCCACCGCGCCGGCACAGCCGATAACGCCGGTTGAGCCGGTTGCCGCGGCGGCTGTGGACGCGCCGTTACCGCCGCCCGAACTACTGCCGGTACCTGGCGAAACCGATGTTGTCCCGCCCAGGAAGCGCCGCGCGCCGCGCAAGACGGCGGTCACGCCTCCCGCGGATGCGTTGGAGTTGCCCGTCCCGGAACCGCACGCCGGCCCCGAACCTGTCGCCGTCGCGCCCATCAACGTGGCGACCGATGTGCCGGTGGCCGAACTTGTGGCCCCGCCCCGGCGCCGCCGCACGACGCGCAAGACTGTCGAAATAGCACCGCCCCCGCTACCCGCGCCCGGCCCGCTTGGTCCCATCGCCGAGGATTTCGACCCGCACGATCCCGTGCAACTGGTTGCCGCTTTCCGCGCCCGCTACCCGTTTCCGCTCGACGCCTTTCAGGAAGAGGCCATCGGCTTCCTGGCGGCCAACGAATCGGTCCTGGTGGCCGCGCCGACCGGCACCGGCAAGACAGTGGTGGCCGAGTTCGGCGTGTTTCGCGCCCATGCGCGCGGCTGGCGGGTCATCTACACCACGCCGATCAAGGCGCTGAGCAACCAGAAGTTTCGCGACTTGCGCGAGCAATACGGCGAAGCCGTGGGCCTGCTGACCGGCGACATCGTCGAGAACCGCGAAGGCTCGATCCTGATCATGACCACCGAGGTCCTGCGTAACATGCTGCTGCAAACGCCATCTGAGCTATGGGGCGTCGGTTGCATCGTGTTCGACGAGATCCACTATCTGGCGGACAAGGAGCGCGGTACCACCTGGGAAGAGTCGATCATCATGTGCCCGCCCGACGTGCAACTGGCCTGCCTGTCGGCCACGGTGAGCAACGCCGCCGAGATCGCCGAGTGGATCAGCCGCACGCACCGCCCGGTTCACCTGGTCTCGCACACCCAGCGTGCCGTGCCGCTGAGCTACTACTACTATCTGGATGGGGAATTGAACCTGACCATCAACGCGGCGGGCGTGCAGGTCGCCAACTTTGCGGGCGTCGGCGGGGAAGTCCGCCGCCGGGTGCGCGGGTCGGCCTGGAGCAGCGCGGGCGACGAGGACGACGGCCCACCGCGCGAACGGCCCGAGCCGACGGCGCGCGAGATTGTCGAATCGCTGGAGCGACGCAATATGCTCCCGGCGATCTTCTTCCTCTTCAGCCGGCGCGACTGCGAGTCGGCGGCCGAGGTCTGCGCCATGATGCGCTTCCGCGCCGCCCACGAGCCGGACACCCGGCGGCGCATCGAGACCGTGATCGCCACCTACATGGACCGCCTGGCCCCGGAGGACCGCACCCTGGAGCAGGTCCAATCGATCACCTACCTGGCCCGCCGGGGCCTCGGCTTCCATCACGCCGGCCTCTTGCCGATTCTCAAGCAACTGGTCGAAGAATTGTTCAGCGCGGGGTTGATGCGCGTGGTGTTCGCCACGGACACGCTGGCCCTGGGCATCAACATGCCGGCCCGCAGCGTGGTCATCGGGCGCATGTCCAAGTGGGACGGCGTGCAGCGCCGCCCGCTCCTGCCCAACGAGTTCCAGCAGATGGCCGGGCGGGCCGGGCGGCGCGGCATCGACGAGCAGGGGCACGTGGTCATCCCCTACAGCCCCTGGGTCTCCTTCGAAGATGCGCTCGCCATTGCCACCGGCCCGTTGCTGCCAGTGGAGAGCGCCTTCACCGTGCGTTACAACACTATCCTCAACCTGTGGGACCCGCCGGACGGCGACCGGGTGCTGGATGTGATGCGCCATAGCCTGCTGCAATTCCAGCAGTCGCGCCGCTTGCTCGAACTGGAAGACACGGTCGCCGAGTGGGACCAGGCGGTGGCTGCCGTGCCCGAAGGCTGCCTGATCGGCTTGCCCGCGGGCGAGGAACTCCTCAGCGAGTACGAAGCGCTGGGCCGGGCCGCGCAAACGGGCCGGGATCGTCTGCGCAAGCTGAGCGGGGCGCGCGAACGCCTGGCCGCCCAACGCACGGCGCTGCCCTGGACGCGGCCCGACCGGGAAACGCTGCGCCGTCTGTTGCGCGTCTTTCCGCGCGGCGGGGTGGTCCATCTCGAAAACCGCGGCTGGGCGGTCTATCTCGGCCCGCGGGCGGGTGGCGCTCACCTCTTCTGGCTAGGCGATCATGTTATGGCGCTGACCGGCTACAGCACCATCGACTATGTGCCGCCTCAGCGCCCGCAGGTCACGCTGCCGCCGGAACTGGCCGACCTGGCCGACGGCGAGGTTGCCGCGCCCTCCGGCGAACCTATCCCGGTCAGCCACGAAGCGCGCGCCTGGATGGCCGAGCAACTGGCCGGCATCGACCTGCCGGACCTGGAGCAGTGGATTCTGAGCCATCAACAGACGCAGGGCGCGGAAATCGAGGAACAGCTACAGCAGTTCGACACCCAGGTGGCCGAGGCTGAGGAGTACGTGCGCCGGGTGGCCGGGGAGGAGCGCGCACACGTCTGCCACACCTGCCCGGTGCGCAAGCAGCACCGCCACTACCGGCGCGAGCGCGGGCGCCTGGAGGCCGGGCGACAGGAGGCGGTGGACTACCTGGAGGGGCGTCGCGCCTATGAAGACACGCGCCTCCAGGCGCTGCTGGATGGCCTGGTGGCCGTGCTGCGGCGCTTCTACTACCTGACGCGCGAGGGCGAGAAGACGCCCAAGGCGGCTCGCCTCATGGACATCTTCGACACCAACGCGCTCATGATCTCCGAACTGATCGAGGGCGGCTACCTGGAAACGCTGAGCGCGCCCGACGTGGCCGAAGTGTTCTCCTGGTTTGCCTACGACCGCGATATCGAGTTCCGCAACCGCAACCTGCTGCCCGGCAACCTGGTCCACCTGCGCCGCCAGATGGACGAGTTGCAGCGCGACATCTTCGGGGCTGAGCGCCGCAACGATCTGATGATCACCACCGGCTACAACCCGTACTTCTACGGCGTGGTCCGCTCCTGGTGCCGGGGCGCCAGCATGGCGGGCCTGCTCGCCAAGGTGGAGTTGAGCGAGGGCGACATCGTCATGGCGATGACCAAGACGCTCGACGTGATGCGCCAAGTACGGGAGATGTTGCTCCACCACAATCCCGACAACCCGCTTTACCCCGCGCTGCGCGAAGCCGAGGGCCTCTTGCGCCGGGGTGTGGTCGAGATGGTCAACAGCATCGGCTTCGTGCGCAGCGGCCAGGAGTCGACCGAGCCGGGCGCCGCGGGGCCGGTGGCCGCCGCGGAACCGGCCAAATCCGCCGGCAGCGGCTTCGCCGACGTGGATCGTATGCTGGGCATCCTGGCCGACCCCAACTCCACCCCGCCGCCGATCCACCCGCCGGATACCGGCTTGCAGCGCCCGGACCGCCCGGCACGGTTCCCCCGCCACGAGCGGGACGGCGAACCGGCGCGCCCGCCCCAGCACCGCACGGGCAATCCCGGCGCGGGCCGCGATCGCACCGCGCGCCCCCCGGCCTCCGGTGGGCGGGACCGGGACGCGCGCCCGCCCTACTCCGGCGGCACGCACCCTAAGCGCCGCACCCGCCCCGGTCGCGACACGCGCCCCGGCGGGAGCCCGCGCCGCGGCGGCGGTTAGCGATGGACCTCTGGGCCGCCCTGGCGACGCTGGACGCACTGGGCCTGCCCCGCGAGAGCTACGCCGTCTTCGGCAGCGGCCCGCTGGCCGCCCGTGGCCTGCGCGAAAGCGGCGACCTGGATATTATCGTGTCGCCCGCGCTCTGGACGGACCTGGCCCAACGCTATCCGGTCCGGCACAAGGCTGAGTGGGCCGCCGTTATGATCGGTGACATCGAGGTCTGGGATCGCTGGCACCCCGCTGCCGGGCCGGTGGCCGATCTCCTGGCCGGGGCGGAGGAGATCCGCGGATACCGTTTCGTGCGCCTGGACAGGGTGCTGGCCTGGAAGGAAGCGGCGGGCCGCCCCAAGGACCGCGCCGACGCGGCCCTAATCCGGCGCTATCTAATCGAGCACCCGGATGCGCGGGACGGAACTCCGGCATAAGCCGCCTGCTCGTGTTGCGTCCCGTGATCCGGTGGACCATTGTAGCCCGCCTTACATAAACTTTTCGGCGGGCGCACATATAATGCGAGAAACGCGGAGAATAGGATCCCGATGATGAGCAGCAAGCAGATGCAGCAGCAGAGCACAGGCAACGCGGGCGGATGCCCCGTGGTGGCGTGTGCCGTGTGTTGTTGCGCCTGTACGGGGCTGGTTGCGTGCTGTTGTTGTACGCCCAGCTATTCTGCCCCGGCGCCCCTGCTGCTCTCGCTTGCCGAGATCCGGATAATCTAACTTCTGCTGCCGCCTGACCGCGGTAACTGCACACCGAATCATGACAGGGGTTGCCCAATGGGGTAACCCCTTTTTGTTGTGTGCAAACAGCCTCACAACGGCGTGAGGTGCAGGCGCCGGCAGGCCGGTCGCATCCGCCGGTGTATTTAGGAAAAGCACCACGCACCATTTTTAGAGGAGGATCAACCATGACTAGCTCAGGCGTAATTGAAGGCACCTCGCAAGCATCCGGCGAGGAGAAGTTCCAGGGCTACGCGAATCCCGATATCCTGGTCTCGACCGAGTGGCTGGCCGAGCATCTGCAGGACACCGGCCTGCGCGTTCTCGAAGCCGACGAGGATGTGTTGCTCTACGACCAGGGCCATATCCCCGGCGCGATCAAACTCGATTGGCTCACCGAACTCAACGACCCGCTGCGCCGCGACTACCTCGACCAGACCCAATTCGAGGCGCTGCTCTCGCGCAAGGGCATCAGCAACGACGATACCCTCATCTTCTACGGCGACAAGAACAACTGGTGGGCCACCTACTCCTTCTGGGTCTTCCAACTCTTCGGTCACACCAGCGCCAAGATCCTCGACGGCGGGCGCACCAAGTGGCTCGCCGAGGGCCGCTCCGTCGAGACCACGACGCCCAGCTACTCGCCCACCACGTACAAGGCCAAGAGCCGCGACGACAGCGCCATCCGCGCCTTCCGCGACGAGGTGCGCGATCTGCTGGACAAAGAGGGCAAGACCATCAAGGCGGGGCAGGCGCTGGTGGACGTGCGCTCGCCAGGCGAGTACAGCGGGGAACTGCTGCACATGGCGAACTACCCACAGGAAGGCGCGTTGCGCGGGGGGCACATCCCCGGCGCAGCGAACATCCCCTGGGCGCAGGCGGCGCAGGAGGACGGCACGTTCAAGCCGGTGGAGCAGTTGCGCGCGCTGTACGAAGGCAAGGGCGTGACCAAGGACAAGGCTGTGGTGACGTACTGCCGCATTGGCGAGCGCAGCAGCCACACCTGGTTTGTACTCAAGTACCTGCTGGGCTACGACAAGGTGCGCAACTACGACGGCTCGTGGACGGAGTGGGGCAACCTGGTCGGCGCGCCCATCGAGCGATAACGAGTGCTGAGTGCGCAATGGGGCGCGGCACAGCGCGCTGGGAGGCCGCAAGCACAGAGCTAAGTGCTGAGTGACGACGAGTGGTCAGTGGCCGTATGACGCGTGCTGAGCGCGGCGAAGTTGCTTCGTCTTCGGGTAAGGAGACGAGACTCTTCGCTGCGCTCCCTGGATAAGCCGCTGGGCGATTGGCGCTGACGGCTGACGACATACATATAACCGGGGGGAGGACATGAAATGAGCCAGATTTTAGATGAAGTGCTTGCGGCCAACAACGAATATGCAGCCAATTTCGGCGACAAGGGCCAATTGCCCATGCCGCCGGGCCGCCGTTTTGCGATTCTCACCTGCATGGACGCGCGGCTCGATCCCGCCAAATACGCGGGGCTGGCGGAAGGCGACGCCCATGTGATCCGCAATGCCGGGGGCCGGGCCAGCGACGACGCGATCCGCTCGCTGGTGATCTCCTACAAATTGCTTGGCACCCGCGAGTGGTTCGTCATCCACCACACCGATTGCGGCATGCTGACCTTCACTGATGAGGTGATCCGCGGCCTGCTCGCGCAGAGCCTGAAGACGGCCTCCGTCGATGCCGAGGGCTGGCATGATAGCGGCGACGGCCCCGGCTCCAACGAGGCGGAGCATATCAGCTTCCTGCCCATCCGCGACCAGGCGCAGAGTGTGCTGGACGACGTACGACGCATCCGGGCGCACGCCCTGGTGCCCGGCGACATCCCGATTTACGGCTATATCTACGACGTGAAAAGCGGACGGTTGATCGAGGTGCCCGAAGCGACCCGTGCGGGCCAGGTGGTGCGCGCGGCCGTGGCGGCCCGCTAAGCGCCAGCGACTGCACGCTAGAAGGGATTTAACTTTCTTATGAAAGAACCGATCGGCATCCTGTACGAGCACTCGGAATGGTTCCAGCCGCTGTTTGCCGCGCTGGATCGCCGGGGCCTGGCCTATGAGCGCATCCCGGCCCAGGAGCACCGCTTCGACCCGGCGGCCCGGTCGGCGCCCTATAGCCTGGTCGTCAACCGGGTCAGCCCGTCGTCGTATCTGCGTGACCACACGCGGGCGATCTTCTATGCCCAACAGTACCTGGCCCACCTGGAAGAGATCGGCGTGCCGGTGGTCAACGGCCAGCGTGCCTACCGCCTGGAACTGTCCAAGGCGCGCCAGTTGCAGTTGCTCGCGCGCCTCGGGCTGCCGCATCCGCGTAGCCGGGTGGTTAACGCCGTCGCGGAGCTTGCGCCCGCGGCGGCGGAACTGGTCTACCCCATCATCGTCAAGCCGAACATCGGCGGGAGCGGCGCGCTGATGCGCCGCTTCGACTCGCCCGCCGAACTCGGCGCCGCGGTGGCGGACGGCACGCTGGATTCGATCTTTGGCCTCGACTATACCGCCATCGTCCAGGAGTATCACCCGCCCCGCCACGACTCGATTGTGCGCGTGGAAGTGCTGGACGACCGTCTGCTCTACGCGATCCGCATCTACAACGACGCCCAGGACAGCTTCAATCTCTGCCCGGCCGACATCTGCCAACTACCCCCGCCGGGGGAACGCAGAGTCAAGAAGCCGTTGCGCATCGAAGCCGCCGATCCGCCCGCCTGGGTGATCGAAGCGGTGTTGCAGATCTTCCGCGCAAGCGGCATCGATGTCGGCGGGGTCGAATATCTGGAGAGCGCCCGCGACGGCGGACTGTATCTCTATGATATTAACGCCCTGTCCAACTTCGTCACCGACGCCCCGCGCATCGTGGGCTTCGATCCTTTCGAGTACTTTGTCGATTACCTGGCGCGGCGGGCCAGGCTGGCTGTAGGGGCACTGGCTCCGTAGCCCAAAGCGCCAGATTTAGCACAGGGGAGGAAATCCGTTAATGGCAATTTCATCAGCCGCGACCCGGCCCACGCCCGGCGATGTGCCAATGCCCATTGTTCGGCTCAACCGCTGGGTGCTGGTCGTGGGCATCGTCCTGGGTCTGATCCTTCAGCAGCCGTTGCTCACGACGCTGCTGTTTCTGATCCTGCTGCCCGCGGTTGTCATCGGCCAGCGGGCCAGCCTGATCTTCCGAGTGGGCAAGCGGTTGTTTGCGCGGCAACTCCCGACAGCCGAGCGCGAAGACCGCCGCCTGATGCGCTTCAATAACACCATCGCCCTGGCGCTGCTGGGCCTGGCCCAGGTGGCGTTCCTGATCGGCGCGCCGTTGGTAGGGTGGGTGCTGGCGGGCATGGTCGCCGGGGCCGCCGGGGTGGCCCTGGCCGGATTCTGCGTGGGTTGCTTCATCTATTACCAGTTGAAGCTGAATCGCTACCGCTTGCTGGGGATTCGCTAACGCACGGGGGCGTGGCGCCCGCCACGCCCCCAGCCTGCGCCATTATGCGGTGGCGCCGGCCAGATGCCCGGCGGTGGGCGCTTGCTCCTGGCGCAGGGCGCTCAAGCGGCTTAACGTGGCGTCGATGTCTGCCGCCGTGATGCCGTAGTGCGTCACCAGGCGCACGACCTGGGGATCGGTCGGCGCGAACAGGACGCCGGACTCGGCGGCGCGGGCCGTGAATTCGTCCGCGTTCCAGCCGGTGGCCTGCACGTTGGCGTAGACCATGTTGGTCAGCGGGCGGGTGAGATCCACCTGGAGACCCGGCAACCCGGCCAGGCCCTCGGCCAGGCGGCGGGCGTTCGCGTGGTCCTCGGCTAGGCGATCCACCATCTCGGTGAGCGCGACGATGCCCGCCGCTGCTATGATCCCGGCCTGGCGCATACCGCCCCCGACCAGCTTCCGATTGAACCGCGCCCGCTCGATGAAGGCGCGCGGCCCGCACAGCATGGAGCCTACCGGAGCGGCGAGACCCTTGCTCAGGCAGAACATAACCGTATCGGCGGGCGCGGCGAGATCGGCGGCGCTGATCCCGAAGGCCACCGCCGCGTTGAAAATGCGCGCGCCGTCCAGATGCAGCGGCAGGCCGTGGCTGTGGGCCAGGTCGCCCAGCGCGGCCATGTAGTCGCGGCTGATGGGCACCCCGCCGCAGCGGTTCTGTGTGTTCTCGATGCAGATCAGCGCGGTATGCGGGAAGTGATGATCCACCGGGCGGATCGCGGCGGCCACGGTCTCAAGCGGCAGCGTGCCGTCCGGCGCGTTGGGGATGCCCCACATCGCCACGCCGCCCAGCACCGAGGCGCCGCCGGCCTCGGCGTGGCGGATGTGCGCCTCCATGCCCACGATCAGTTCATCGCCACGCCCGCAGTGGGTCAACACGGCGCACAGGTTGCCCATCGTGCCGCTGGGCACGAACAGGGCCGCTTCCTTGCCCAGGGTTTCGGCGGCCAGGGCTTCCAGGCGGATCACGGTCGGGTCGTCGCCGAACACATCGTCGCCAACTTCGGCCCGGTACATGGCCTCGCGCATGGCGGGCGAAGGGTGGGTGACGGTGTCGCTACGCAGATCGATCAGGGATACAGACATCATAGGACTCCATGGGATTGAGGCCGAGCGGGGCCGGCTGCAAACCGGCTCCTACAGGTAGCTACTCCGGCCGGCAGGCGGCGGCTACGCGCGCCAGCAATTCGTCCAGGTCGAAGGGCTTGGCGATATAGTTGCTGAAGCCGCGTTCGCGGAAAGCGCGTTCGTGATGATTGGCCGTGACGAAGATGACCGGGATCTCGCGGATCGCCGGATCTTCCTGCATCATATCGTACAATTGCAGCCCGCTGATCCCCGGCAGGTTCAGGTCCAACAGGATCAGGCTCGCTTTGACCGAACGGATGACTTCGAGCGCCTGCGCCCCGTCGTTGACCACGACCGCCTGGTAGTCCGACTCGGAGTTCAGCGTATCTTTGATTAGCTCGGCAATCGGCTCGTTGTCCTCAACGATCACAATCGCTTTTTTCTCGGGTAGGCCGTCCATGGTTCGCTGCTCCATTGCCTGGAAGATATCGGTAGAAAAAGGTACAGTATGCAGCATATCCTTCCATCGCCCGCAAGAGCAACGGTGGCGCAAGACCCAGCATGAAGTATACCCTCGTTAATTGCCTAGCGCAAGCCGAATTTTAGCGCGACACCTGCACTTCGGCGGGCAGCGAACGGTTCCCCGCCAGATCGACTGCGATCACGCTCAGGTGATGCGTCCCCGGCCCCAGCGTGGCGGCGTCGACCATCAGCGTCCAGGGGCCGCTGTCCCGCCGCCCCAGCAGGCGGCCGTCGCCGTAGAAGAGCATAGCGGCAACGGCCGTGTTATCCTGCGCCTCGGCTTGCAGCGGGAACCGCTCGCCCGGCGTCAGGCCACTCAAGATGGTGGCCGGGCCGGGGTAGGTGATCCAGGCCACCGGCGCGATGTTGTCCAGGTTAATGCGGCTGCGGACCTCTAACGTGCGCCCATCGCGCAGGTGCGCCTGGAGGCGCAGGGTATGGACGCCGCCCCGGTCGCCGCTAGCCCAACTTGCCAGGGAGCGCGCGCCCGGCGCGGGGCCGCCCGTGGCGAGCGGCTGCCATTGGGTGGGCGCCGCGCCCTCGCCCCATTCGAGGCTCCAGCGGGCCAGCGCGGGGCCGTCCGCCCGCCCCTCAATCGTGATTGTGCCGCCCGCGACGGCATTGGCGGCGGGCGCGGTCAGCGCCAGGTCCAGGCCCGTGGTATCGCTCGCGCCGTCGCACGCGGGCGCATAGGCGGTGGGTGGCGACGGCAGGCCCGCCGTGGCGGCCCAGACCGCATATTCGGCAGGCAGCAGCAGGAAGTTGCGCATGGTGTAGCTACCGGATGTGGCGCCGGGACAGGCCAGCAGGCCGCTGGCGTTGTCTACCGCCACGTCTTGCTGCCAGGTGTCGGTCGCCGTGGGCATGGTGCCCGCGATGAACCACTCACGGACGCGGTCGTGGCAGGCCGGGCCGGGCAGCAGGCCCGAACGTGGGCAGACCTCGGCCTGCTCCAGGTCGGGCGGGCGCGGGAACCAGCGTTCGGGCAGCCCCTGGTGGATACGCTCCATCACGTCGTGCCAGATGGGCGCCGCGCCTGTCACGCCGGTCGAATCGACCATCATCGAGTTGTCGTTGTTGCCCACCCAGACGCCCGTGACGTAGTCGGGTGTGTAGCCAATCGTCCAGTTGTCGCGCCAGTCCCCGGTGGTGCCGGTCTTGACCGCCGCCCGGCGGCCCAGCACCAGCGGGCTGTTCGCGCCGAAGGCGGGCAGCCGCGCATCGTTGTCCGACAGGATGTCGCCGATGAGCCAGGCGACCGCCGCGCTGTGTGCACCGAAGAGAGGCGCCCCGGCGTCTTGCCGGACCGGGTCGGTCGCCGCATCGTACAGCACCGTGCCGTCGCTGGCGCGCACCTGCGTGATCGCGTAGGGCAGCCGTGCCCGCCCGCCGTTGGCGAAGGCGGCATAGGCGCCGGTCAGATCGACCAGGCGCACTTCGCCGCCGCCCAGGGTGAGGGCCAGGCCGAAGCGCCGGCTGTCGTCCCAGGTGGTCAGGCCCGCGGCCCGGCCCACCTCTACCAACCCCTGCACGCCGATGTGGTTAAGCGTATAAACGGCAGGCACGTTGTACGAGTTGGCGAGGGCCTGGCGCAGCCGCTGCGGCCCGTGGAACTGGTGGTCGTAGTTGGCCGGCACGTAGGTCTGGCCGTTGCCGTCGGGGTAGTCGGCGGGTACGTCGGGCAGCACGGTGGCCGCGGTATAGTCGCGGGCCAGCGCGGCGGCGTAGGTCAGCGGCTTGATCGACGAGCCGGGCTGGCGCGGCGCGCGGGCCAGGTTTACCTCGCCATCGATGGCCGGGTCGAAGTAATCGGCGCTGCCCACCATGGTGCGGATCGCGCCGGTGGCCGCATCCAGCACGACTATGGCGCCGTTGCTTACATGCTGATCGGCGAGATCGGCCAGCCGGCGGCGCAAGATGGTCTCGGCGGCGGCCTGCATGTCGGCGTCGAGCGTGGTCTCCACCGTCAGCCCGCCCCGGTAGACGCGCTCCGGTCCGAACTGGGCTTCCAGCAGGTCGCGCACATACATGACGAAGTGCGGCGCCGCGATGGGGAAGCGCCTCTTGGCAAAATGAAGCGATTCGGCGGCGGCGACGGTGGCCTCGGGTTCGGTGAGGTATCCGTGCTTCACCAGCAGGTCCAGCACCTCGCGCTGGCGGGCCTTCGCCGCGTCGGGATCGGCGAGCGGGTTGTAGCGCGACGGCGATTGGGGCAGCCCGGCCAGCAGGGCGCACTCGGCCAGGTCCAGATCGCGGGCCGGCTTGCCGAAATAGGCTTGCGCCGCCGCCTCCACGCCGTAAGCCATATTGCCGTAATAAATCGTGTTCAGGTAAAGGGCCAGGATCTCGTCTTTGGAATAATGGCCGTCGATGCGGAAGGCCAGCACGGCCTCGCGGGCTTTGCGCCGCAGGGTGCGCTGCCCGGCCTCTTCCGGGCTGAGCAAGACGGCGCGCGCCAGTTGCTGGGTGATGGTGCTGCCGCCCACGCCGCCCGATCCACCCTGTAAGTTGGTCCAGAGCGCCCGCGCCAGGCCCCAGGCATCGACGCCAGGGTGCTGAAAGAAGTTGGCGTCCTCGGTCGAGATAGTCGCGTCGCGCAGGGCCTGCGGGATGGCGCTTAACGGCAGCAAGGTGCGCTGTCCGGCTTGCGGATCGACCAGGTCGTAGAGCAACCGGCCGTTGTGGTCGAGAATCCGGCTGCTCTGAAATCCGCTCTGTGCGGCCAGCCCCTCCACCGAGGGCAGGTCGCCGACCAGCCAGAAGTACCCGGCGCCGCCCAGCAGGATCAGCGCACCCAGCAGGCCGAGCAGCACCCGGCGCAGGCGGCGCGGCCGGCGCGCCCCCTGCGATCCGGCCTGGACAACCCGCCCGCGCCGCCCGGCATCCGCCGCCGCGCCGGGTGGGTGCCGGGCACGCCACGCCCGCCGGATCGAACTCGCCATAGCACTCCCTTCCTCTTCGCGCCCTGCTTGGCGCCCGACTACTATGCTCATAACGCCCCGAGCCGCGCGCCGGTTCCGGCGCTCCACCGGGCCGCGGAGTCTACATGGCTGCCCGTCTGGCGAGGTTACGCCGGGCCGACCCGTCTGAAATCCGGTCATAAGCGCCGTCAAGGCACCGCGAAGACGCGAAGGGCGCAAAGAACACGACTGATATAAATAACCTTAGCATTCTTCGCGTCTTCGCGGTGAACTCGTGAACGGATGCGAAACGCGTGGCTTGCTCTAAATATGTTATCATGGGGCTGGATCGCCCACAAGGGCGGTGTGTCCACTTCAACCGAGGGAGATCACCAGCCATATGCAGGATGCCAACGAATCATCGCCCCTGGTGGCGGTAGTGATGGGCAGCAAGTCCGATTGGGAGACGATGCGCCACGCCGTCGAGACGCTGGACCAATTCGGCGTCCCCTACGAGCGCCGCATCGTGTCGGCACACCGCACGCCCGCCTGGCTGGCCCAGTTCGCGGCGGAGGCCGAGGGACGGGGGCTGGAAGTGATCATCGCCGGAGCGGGCGGCGCGGCCCACCTGCCCGGCATGGTCGCCGCCCAGACTCTGCTGCCGGTGCTGGGCGTGCCGATTGAGACTCACGCGCTGAAGGGTATGGACTCGCTCCTGTCCATCGTGCAGATGCCGGCGGGCATCCCGGTCGGCACGCTGGCGATTGGCCGGGCGGGCGCGATCAACGCGGCGCTGCTGGCCGTCGCCATCCTATCGGGCACCCGGCCCGCCCTGCGTGATCGGTTGCGAACTTTTCGCGCCGAGCAGACGGCGCGCGTACTGGCCGACACGCTGCCGTGAGCGGTCCCATTCTGCCGGGGGCAACCGTCGGCGTGCTGGGCAGCGGCCAGTTGGGGCGCATGCTGGCCCTGGCCGCCGCGCGCATGGGGTATCGGGTGCATACCTTCTCGCCGGAGCGCGACACGCCCACCGGCCAGGTGGCCGCCCGCGAGACCGTCGCCGCTTACGACGACCTGGACGCCGTGCGGGCGTTTGCCCGCGACGTGCAGGTCGTGACCTTCGAGTTCGAGAACGTCCCCGCCGTAACCGCCGCCGCGGCGGCGGCATATACGCCGGTGCGTCCGAGCGGAGCGGTACTGCACACCACCCAGCACCGGTTGCGGGAAAAGACCTTCCTGGCCGCCGCCGGGTTGCCGGTCACACCCTTCCGGCCCGTGCGCTCCCTGGCCGGCCTGACCGCCGCCCTGGCCGAACTGGGCTGCCCGGCGGTGCTCAAGACGGCAGACTTCGGCTACGACGGCAAGGGCCAGGTGCTGATCCGCACGCCCGCCGGGGCCGCCGCCGCGCTGGCGGCCCTGGACGGGCAAGAGGCGATTCTGGAGGCTTTCGTTGATTTTGCCCGCGAGGTCTCAGTGGTCGCCGCTCGCGGACTGGACGGCGCCAGCGTGGACTATGGCCTCATCGAGAACATGCATCATAACCACATCCTCGATGTTTCGCTGGCGCCCGCACCCGGTGACCCGGCACTGGCTCGCGCGGCGCGCGAGATCGCTCAGGCCGTGCTGGAGGCGCTGGACGTGGTTGGGGTGCTTTGTGTCGAGTTCTTCGAGACGCGCGACGGGCGCCTGCTGATCAACGAACTGGCGCCGCGCCCGCACAATTCGGGCCACCTGACCATCGACGCCTGCCTGACCGGCCAGTTTGAGCAGCAGCTACGGGCGGTCTGCGGCCTGCCGCTGGGCGCGCCGGATCTCCTGCGCCCGGCGGCGATGGCGAACCTGCTGGGTGATCTGTGGGCGGGGGGCGAACCCGATTGGGCGGCGGCCTGCGCCTTCCCGGAGGTGAAGCTGCACCTGTACGGCAAACGCGCCGCCCGACCGGGCCGCAAGATGGGCCACCTCACCGCCCTGGCTGCCACGCCGGAAGCGGCGCGGGCGCGGGTGCTGGCCGCCCGCACCGCGCTGACCGCACCCGCGCGTTGAGCCGGAGTCGCGATTTCGCGCCGGATAACGAGACCCTTTCACCGGCGATCCATGTCGCCACCGGCTACGTTTCTATAATCAGGCTCACAATACGTGAGCGGGCTTACCGCGGGGGCCTGTTAATTGCTAGATAATAGAGCATATATGTAATAGCGCGCGCCGCGGCAGTTGACATTGCCCGCCTGATTTAGTATGATTTGTTTTAGAGACTTTTCGAGTCTGCGTATGCACCTATAGGAGATAACAATCATGGCGACCGACATCAAGACTTCTAATCCCACCGACATCTTGACCCAGGCCGAGCCGACGCTGGTCGAGATGAGTCCCGTGGCGGTTGAGCAGCTCCAGAAGCTGCTGGCCCAGCAGGACAATCCGGAGCTGGCGTTGCGCGTCTTCGTCTATCCGGGCGGCTGCTCGGGTATGTCCTACGGCATGGCCTTCGAAGATGAATTCAGCGAAGACGATATGCTGTTCACCCAGGGCGGGATGCGCCTGGTCGTCGACGAGAACAGCGCGCACTATCTGAAGGGCGCGCAGATCGACTTCGAGGACAGCCTGATGGGCGGCGGCTTCCGCATCTTCAATCCGAACGCGGTACGCTCCTGCGGGTGCGGCCACTCGTTCGACACGGGCGAGGATGCCGGGCAGGCTCGCGCCTGCGGCTGCGGCGGCCACTAAGCGCCGTTCCCCGCGCCAATCCCTGCTCCCCTTGCCGGTCCCGGCAGGGTAGAGCACGGGTCATAGATGTAAACAAAAGGGTGTGCCTTAACCGCACGCCCTTTTTGTTGCCTGGCGCGGGCGCTTCTGGTATAGTAACGCGACGATGGTGCTACAGAAACTGGCGCCCGGCTGGCCCTGGCGGCTGGCGGTGCTCACGCCGTTAGGCGTCTATGGCTTCGTTTATCCCTTCGGCATCGGCCTGTTGCTGTTAGGCTGGATGCCGCCGGAGGCCGGGTGGGTCGGCGGATGCTTGCTGGCGGCGCAAGGGCTGGCGATGGCCGCCTGGTGCGGCCTCAACTACGGGGCGGCGCGCGGCCTGGGGGCGGCACTCATCATCGCGGTAGTGGCCTGGGCGCTCGAAGCGTTCGGCGTCACCACCGGCGTGCCGTTCGGGGCCTACAAGTATAGCGCGGCTCTCGGCTTCGCGCTCGGCCCGGTGCCGGCTGCCATCCCGTTTGCCTGGATCGCCACGGTCGGTGCGGCGTTCTTCACGGCGCGGGACGCCGGGCCGCCCCGGCTGAGGATGGGTGCGCTGCCGGTGCTGTTGGGCGCCGCGCTCGCCACGCTCCAGGACGCCGTGCTGGAGACCATCGCCACCCGCGTGCAGGGGTACTGGACCTGGACCGCGCCCGGCGCGCCGTACTATGGCGTGCCCTGGGCCAATTTCGCCACCTGGTTTGGGGCGTCGCTGATCCTGGGCGCCGTGTTGCAAGCTCTGTTGCGCCCGGCGCCCGGCCGGCCCCTGCGTTATGCCGGGCTGCCGCCGCTGTTATATGCCATGAGCTTGTTGATGTTTGGCCTGCTCAACTGGAGCCGGGGCTTCGTTGTGCCGGCGGCCCTGGCGATAGTGTTGTTGCCGCCCGTACTGTGGAGATTGCGCGCATGTGTAAGCCCGCGTTGGGCGCTTTGATCCGGCGCGGCCTCGCCGCCGCGCTGTTGCTGCTCACGACCGCCTGCCTGGGTCCCCCCGATTCCACGCCCTCGCCCGTCGCCCCGGCGCCGGCCTTGCCCAGCGCGACGGCCCCCTTGCCCACGCCCACCGAGGTTGCGGTCGCGGGACCTACGTCCGTTGCGGCCGCGAGTCCCATAGCAACAACCACGCTGCCTGTGCTGCCCGCCGCGCCCACTCCCGCGACGCACAATCCTCTGATCCTGCGCGCCCTCAGCGCCATGGCTGTGGTGCAGAGCTACCATTACACGGCCACCGTGCAGACGTTTGACGACGGGCACAAGCTCCAATCGTCGCGCGAGGGCGATTACGCGGCTCCCGCCGGGTTGCGCTGGGTGAACGTCGTGGACAACATCACGACCACGGCGGTGCTGACCGGTAGCATGTACTACGTGGCCGTGGATACCGGCGGGTGGACCAGCGTGAGCGGTGGCGCGCAGGAGCGCGCCCACCAGCTTTCCTGGCAATTGATCGCTCGCGCGCAAGACGTGGTTGAGGCCGGGCGCGACCCGGATACGGATCCCGATCCGACTATCCACCTGACCTTCACGCTGCCGCTGGATAACCTGCCGTTGGAGGCGCGGCCCTGGCAAGTGGCCCAGGGCGAGGTTTGGCTGGGCGTGACCGACTATCGCGTGCGTGCCTATAAGCTCGTGGCGCAAGAACCGCGCTACGAGACGACCGAGCGGGTCTTCCTGTCGGCCTACAATGTCCCGGTGCAAATCGCCGTGCCGGTCTCCGACGCGGCGGCGCCGAGCTGGCAGGGCCGGTTGCTCTACGCCCATCGAGGGCCGGGCGGATCGGATACTGCGGAGCTACGCATCCGCGACCTGAGTTCGGGCACGGAGCAAACACTGCCCGACGCCCGCGGCACCATCTATACGGCCGCCTGGTCGCCCGACGGCCGGCAGATCGTCTACGGGACGGGCGGCAGCCTGTATTTGTTCGACCTGACGACGGAGAAATTACTGAACATCGGCCGCGGCGATGCGCCCGCCTTTGATCCGGACGGCTCTTTGCTTGCCTTCGTGCGTGGCATCGGCCAGCAGACTCACCCCTGGACGATGGATGCGCTGGGCAACAATGCGCTGCGGCTGAACGATTACTACGCCCAGCACCTTGACTGGGCGCCCGACGGCACCCGCATCGTGTTCAGCGGCTGGCCGGATACCAGTGACCCGGAAGACGACCCGGCGCAACTCTTTACCATGGCCGCCGACGGCAGCGATGTCCAGGCCCTCCCGGCGCTGCCCGGCGCGGTCACGGCGCCGCGCTGGTCGAACGCCGGCGACCGCATCGCCCTGATCGCCGATGGGCAACTGGGCGTCGTCGATGTGGATGGGACGCACCTGGCCGTGCTGGATACCGCGAACCTGAACACCGCGCCCATCTGGAGTCCCGACGACTCCTTCCTGGCCTATGCGAACCGCGCCGGGCAGAGCGCGCCCTCGCGCATCCTCATCCGCCCAGCGACCGGCGGCGATCCTAAGCCTCTCACGGAGGGCGACGACATCCCGCTGGCCTGGCACTAAGCCGCCTGGGTGGAGGCGTAGCTACAGCGGGCAGGTGTGCGGGTGATAGAGTAGTCCCGCCGCGGGCTTAAGGTGGCGCTTGCTGCGCTATGGGGGTTGGTTGGGACGCCTTGCCGCGCACCTGCAAACGGGTATTCAATCGTTCGGCCCGGCGGGCCAGCGCACGGATCATACCCTGGAAGATAATGCGGTGGATGGGGTAGAGGCCGTACCAGTACAGCAGCCCGGCGAGACCCGTGGGATGGAAGTACGCCGTCTGGCGGAGCAGCGTGCGCCCGGCCGATGCCGGCTCGGCGCAAAACTCGAGCCAGCCGCGTCCCGGCAATTTCATCTCGGCCCGCAGCCGCAGCAACCGTCCGGGTTGCACATCCTCGACACGCCACCAGTCGAGCGCCTCGCCGGGCAGCAGGATATTGGGGTCGCGCCGGCCGCGCCGCAGGCCGACCCCGCCCACCAGGCGATCGGCCACGCCGCGCAGGCGCCACGTCCAGTTGGCGTACAGCCAGCCCCGCTTGCCGCCGATACCGGTGAAGACCCGGTAGACCAGTGCGGGCGGGGCATCCACCACCTGTTCACGGCGCTCGAACACCAGCCCTTCTTCCGCATGGGTCTGGGTGGACAGCGGGATACCGGCCGGCAGGTTGCCAAGGGCCATGGTCCAGCTTGTCTCGACATGGCCCAGGGTCAGGCGCTCGACAGCCTGGCGTACGGCGTCCTGGTAACTCATGGGCCGGATCTGTGGGAACAGCTCGCGCGCCGCCGGATCGCGCACAACCACCGGGTTGCGTAGTCCCTCGATCAGCGACCGTGCAATCGCGCGCGGGATGGGCGTGACCAGGTTGACCCAGTGCGAGGATAGCCCCGGCGTGAGCACAGGCACCGGGATAATCACCCGGTGCAACCCCCGCACCCGCGCGTAGCCCTGCATCATCTCGCCATAGGTGAGGACGGTGCTGCCGCCGATCTCGATGACCCGCCCGGCCGACCGTGGCTCTTCAAGCGCGGCGATGAGGTAGGTCAACAGATCGCGGATGCTGATCGGCTGGCAGGGCGTGTTGACCCAGCGCGGCGTGGTCATCACCGGGAGGCGCTCGGTCAGGTAGCGGATCATCTCGAACGACACACTGCCGGAGCCAACAACAATAGCCGCGCGAAACTCGGTGACCGGCACAGGTCCGGCGCGCAGCATCTCGCCGACCTCGTGGCGGCTGCGCAGGTGCTCGGATAGCGCCTCGTCGTCGCGCCCCAATCCGCCCAGGTAGATGATGCGGCCCACCCCGGCCGCGGCGGCGGCCGCCGCGAACCCGGCCGCCGCCTGCCGGTCCCGCTCACGAAATCCTGCTTCCCCGGCGGCCATGGAATGCACCAGGTAGTAGGCAACGTCAATATCGCGCATGGCGGGCGCCAGACTCGCCGGGTCAAGGACATCTCCGGCGATCCGTTCGGCACGCGGCCACGGGGCCGGCCGGCCGGCCAACCGCCGCGGATCGCGCGTCAGGCAGCGTACCTGGTAGCCGGCCGCCAGCAAGCGCGGCACCAGGCGGCCGCCGACATAGCCGGTCGCCCCCGTAACCAGGATCCGCCGTGGATGCGCTGGAGTCGGGGTGCCGGTAGGGGGTAAATCGGTCATGATAGCAGAACCTCCGCCGTGCCGCGCGCTCCCGGTGCCGCGGTTCGGCCGCCACATGCTGGAGTGCCCAGTTGCGGGCTTCCATATGATGGGCATAGTGCAAGCTGGGCGCGGTTCCCGGCAGCGTTCCGCCGTGCGCCCCGGCCATGCTATTATGCACGATCCCTGCCGTGGCCGGCAGGGATCGCTAGCGTGGGTGATCAATCTCACGGCGGCGCATGCGCCCACCGGCGTCCAGGCTGTAGTAGCAATAGCGCTCGATCAACCAATGGGCCGGAGTTGCCCGGCGCAGGCACATTTGTCGCCCCCTATGGCTCAGACGTGGGGGAGAAGACGCTGGGCCGATCTCTAACCCACCAGACGGGGAATGAGTCCGGGTATCCTCCGCAAATGGATTCATTACCGCACTGAGTAGGGAATCCCGGCAGCAAAACGCCCCTCCGCGGCGGGCACGGAAGGGGCTGGGCATGTCGCGGGCGCGCGGGCTAGAACTCGCCCGCGTCCTCGCAGTTCGTGCAGAGATCGGGGACCATGATCGACCGGCCCTCGTCGCTGAGCGCCTGCCCGCAACTGCGGCAGGAGTCCGCGGCGCCGCCCCGGAAATGCTCGGCGGGCACCGACTCGGCCTGGAGCTTGCGCCCGTTCTCCTTGCCCGCCGTCACGGTGAATAGGCCGAAGCCCTGCGGGTCGTACCCGCCATAGGTCAGGCGGGTGTTCGGCGGCAAGGTAATCTCCCGCCCCTTGGCATCCTGGAAGGTGGTGGCCTGGTCCAGGCGATACTCAAATGTCGATTGCTGCTTTTTCATCAAGATTACTCCTACTGCCGGCTGGGACCGGGCGAACCGGTGTGACTATTCTCCCCCAATTATACCAGAACTGGTGTTCTAATACTAATTGGCTGTACCTGCGCGGCAAGCGCGGCGTCAGCTATCTGGGAACACTTAGCGGGTGGCGATGCGCTGCAAGGTGCCGATCAGCCGGTCGATCTCGTCGAGGGTGTTATAGTGCGCCGCGCCGATGCGCACCGCGCCGCCTTTGTCCTCCAGCCCCAGGCGCTGCATGATTTCGAGCGCGTAGTAGTTGCCGGTCCAGGCGAAGATGCCCGCCTGGCCGAGCGCGCGCCCCAGGGCGGCGGTGGCGTGGCCGTCGATGGTGAAGGCGAAGGTCGGCACGCGCTCGGCCAGGCGGGCCGGGTCGGCGATGCCGTAGAGGCGCAGGCCGGGCACCGTCGCCAGCCCAGCGAGCATGGCCGCGCTCAACGTCTGCTCATAGGCCCGGATGGTGGTCATGGCGCGCAGCAGGGAGGGACGGCGCGGTTCGGTATCGGGCACCGCGCCGTCGGTGGCCCGGCGGCCCACCTCGGCCAGATAATCGAGCGTGGCGACCAACCCGGCCAGGCACTCGTGGTTCTTGGTGCCCCGTTCGTACTTCTCTGGGACCGTGTGCGGCGCGGGGCGCAACTGGTGCGGGGTGATGCGCTCCAGCAGATCGGCGCGGCCATAGAGTACGCCCAGGTGCGGCCCGAAGAACTTGTACGACGAGCAGACCAGGAAGTCTACATCCAGCGCGCGCACGTCAATCGGCCCATGCGGGCCGTAATGCACGGCGTCTACCCAGACCATGGCGCCGGCCTGGTGCGCCAGCCGGGCGATGGCGGCGATATCGGTTACGGTGCCCACGGCGTTCGAGGCATAGGTCACGGCGACGAGGCGGGTGCGCGGCGACAACAGCCCGGCCAACGCTTCCATATCGAGCGTGCAATCCTCCGCGCGTACGGGCGCGCGCCGGATCACCACGCCGCGTTCGGCCAGGTCCAGCCAGGGCGAGACATTGGCGTCATGATCCAGTTCGGTCACGACCACCTCATCGCCGGGTGCGAAGTCGCGGCCAATGGCCTGGCTAAACAGGTAGGTCAGCGTGGTCATGTTGGGTCCCAGGACGATCTCGCGGGGCGCCGCCGCGCCGAGGAAATCGGCCAGCGTCTGGCGCACCGTGCCCAGCATAGCGTCGGTGCGCTCGCTGGTCAGGAAGGCGCCGTGGACGTTTGCGTTGGCCGTGCGCAAATAGGCGCTGATGGCGGCAATGGTGCGCTCCGGTACCTGCGTCCCGGCGGGGTTGTCGAGATAGACGACGGGCCGGCCATCTTGTTGCAGATCGAGGGCTGGGAACTGCGCGCGAATCCAGCGGTGGTCGAGCCCGGCGCCTACCTGTTGCGTCGTGGTCATTGGGTATCTCCTCCTGGGGGCGCCCGCGCACCGGGCGGGGCACCTTTCGTGCTCAAATAGGGGCGGCGATACCCTATGATAACATGGCGCGGACCTGCGCGCTACCGGTGCTACCCGAGAGGAGTTTTGATGTCTCGTATTCAGTTTGGCTGGTCGGTTGCGCGTGGCGCGCGTGACAAAGACCGCCGCACAACCTATTTGGCCGATGTGGGGCGCGGCTTCGACCTGGTGCGCGGCCATTTCGATTCGGCCTGGTTTACCGATCACCTTCAGTATGAGAATCAGGATGTGCTGGAAGGCTGGACCGCCCTGACCTACCTGGCCGCGCAGCACCCCGAATTCCAGTTCGGCCACGCCGTGCTCTGCCAGTCGTTCCGCAACCCGGCCCTGCTGGCGAAGATGGCCGCCACGTTCCAGTTCATGAGCGGCGGGCGCTTTATCCTCGGCATTGGCGCGGGCTGGAAGGAGGATGAATACAAGGCATACGGCTACGACTACCCCCGTGCGGGCGTGCGCGTGGATGAGTTGGACGAGGCGATGCAGATCATCCGGGCGCTCTGGACCGAAGAGCGGGCCACGGTCCAGGGTAAGCATTACCAGGTGATCGATGCCTGGTGTGAACCCAAGCCCGAGCCGCGGCCCACCATCATGATCGGCGGGGCCAAACCGCGGATGTTGCGCCTGGTTGCCCGCCACGCCGACTGGTGGAACGTCTCCTGGACCGGTATCAAGGACTATCGGGCGCAGGTGCCGGAGTGCGAACGGGCCTGCGCCGAGGTCGGGCGCGATCCGCAGACGCTGCGCCGCACCTGGTTCGGCGGCTGCCTCTGCGCACCCACCGAGGCCGCCGTGCAACAACTCAACCTGACGGGTATGTCGGCGGCTAATGCCTTCGTCGGCACGCCCGCCCAACTGATCGAGCAGATGAGTCCCTTTGTGGAATTGGGCGTAGACTACTTCATGCTCGGCTGTGGCGGCTTCCCGGAGTTGACCACCCTGGAGATGCTCGTCCACGAGGTGCTGCCCGCGCTCAACCGCGGCCGGTAGGCCCCGTCCGTTCCACATGCTACGGCACCGGCGGCTTGGCCTGGTATTTGCTCTAAAAATGGGAGCGACCGCGTTGTTTAGCGGAGCGAAAGGAGGTCCAATATGCCACCTAGAGGGGTTAAGGAAGGCAGCAAACGCGACCGCCAGTACGAGCATATCAAAGATTCGTATGAAGATCGCGGGGTTTCCGAAAAAGAAGCCGAGGAGCGCGCTGCGCGCACGGTGAATAAGGATCGCCGCGAAACGGGAGAGACCAAGAAGGACAAAGACTAAGTACGCTGCGGCCTGTATGGCGCCGCGGAAAGGAGCAATCCCAATGGCTGAGCAGAAATGCGCGAACTGTGGAATGGCGAAAAGCGAGTGGCAAGGCAACAACGGCCAGGGCATCACCCTGGGCGATAAGACCTATTGCTGCCAGGGCTGCGCCATCGGCACCGGGTGTACATGCAAATAAGCCCGGTGGACCTTTGACGAAAGCATAAGTAAGCGGCGGGCCGCCCGGCCCGCCGCTTATTACATTTTACGGCGCTTGTTCAGAACGGGGAATGCCGTGCAGCGGGATCGTGAAGTGGAAGACGGACCCCGCACCCAGGCTGCTCTCGACCCACACCTGTCCGCCGTGCATCTCCACGATTTGCCGCACGATGGGTAGCCCCAGGCCCGTGCCCTGGATATGCCGGTTGGCCGCCGATTCGACCCGCGCATAGCGCTCGAAAATCGTCTCCAGCGCTTCGGTGGGGATGCCCAGCCCCTGGTCGCGCACCTCGACATGGGCCAGCGGCCCCTCGACGTGGCCGGCGACGACGATCTCGCCGCCGTCCGGCGAATACTTGACCGCGTTATGCAGCAAGTTCGTCAGGACTTGGACCAGTTTGTCCTGATCGCCCTCGAAGATGGGCAGGTTCGGATCGAGGGCCAGGCAGAACGTATGGCCGGGCGCATTGGGACGCATGCGCTCGATCACTTCCGTAATCACTGCGTTCAGATTGATTGCTTGCCGGTGCAGAGTCATCCGGCCCGACTCCATCCGTTCGAGATCCAGTAATTCGTTGATCATCCGGTTCAGCCGCACCGCCTCGTTGTTGATGTCGCCCGCGTATTCCTTGATTTCCTCTGGATCGATTTCCTCATCGCGCAGCATTTCGCTGAAGCCCTGGATCACCGTGAGCGGGGTGCGAAACTCGTGGCTGACAATCGAGATGAAATCGCTTTTGGCCTGATTGAGTTCCGCGAGTTGCCGGTTGGCGGCCTGTTGTGCGGCCAGGGAGGCGGCCAGCGCCTCCTCGGCTTGCTTGCGGGTGGTGATGTCCTCGACCACGCTGATGACAAACTGGGGCGCGCCCGATTCATTGCACACCAGCGATACGGTGCGCCGGCCCCACAGCACGCTGCCGTCCTTGCGCAGATAGCGCTTCTCGACCTGGTAGCTGTCGCGCTGTCCGGCAAGCAACTCCGCATAGCGCGGCAGTTCCAATCCGGCGTCATCCGGGTGGCCGGCTTCCTGGGAATACAGCCCGCTCAACTCCTGGTCGCGGTAGCCCAGCATTTCCTGGAGCGCCCGGTTGCTTTCGATTACGGCGCCGCTGAGATCGGTCAGGGCGATGCCCATCGCGGCGCTGTCAAAAATCGCGTGGAAGCGCCGCTCGCTCGTGCGCAGGGCCTCGTCGACTTGCTTGCGCCCGGTGAGGTTACTGACCACGCCGATGGTGCCGGCGATGGCGCCGTCGACCCAGCGGGGGGCGAGCGTCATCAGGGTGTGTACGGGAGTGCCGTCGTCCCGCTTCAGGCGCGTTTCATAGATCGTGACGCCTTCCGGAGTCTTCCCGGCCTGGGTTTCGCGCGGCAACTCGTCCGCCGAGAACGTCACATCGCGCAGGGACCGGCCGATCAAGGCGCGCTCTGTTGTGCGCAGCAGCCGGGCGAAGGCCGGGTTCACATATTCGAAGCGCCCGGCGGAGTCTGCGGTGTAAAGCCCCTGACCCATCGTATTCATCACTTGCAGCCCGAAATCGCGCTGCTGTTGCAGTTCTTGCTCCAGCCGGTCGCGGGTGGACTGTTCCCGCTCTCGTTCGACGGCGCTCGCCAGCAGATGGGCCAGCACTTCCAAGAGTTGGGTTTCCGCCGGCGTAAACGGGTGCGACGCCGGGTCAATCGCACAGAGGGTACCATAGACGCTACCGCCGGGGAGACGCACCGGCACGCCGATGTAACTGCGCGCCTGGCGCGGGGCGGCCGGCCGTCCGCCGTTCAGCGCGGGATCGCCATCCACATCGGCCACGGCTAACGGCGCGGTCCCTGCGACCAGGGGCAGGATGGTGCCGGAGGTCAGGGCGCCGCGACCGGCTGCGTGATAGACGGCCACCACCTCCACCTGGTTCTGCTCCGGCAGCAGGCGGGTGAGGAAACTGGATTCCATAGCCAACTGCTCCGCCGCCGCGCGCAGAATGGCGTCGATGGTCTCCTGGGGTGCGGCAAAGGGACGGGCGGCCAGCGCCGCCAGCGCGCTGAGGTAGAGCGAGTCTGTCGTGGATAGTGGAACGGGCGGATCGCTGTGAACCATCGACGGTTTCTCTCCTGATCGGGACGGATTGGGCCGGCGCCCCTTCGTAGCGGTGGATGGCGGCGCGGCCACCGGGTGCCGCATTATATGCTCGCGGGATCGTCTGATCATGCTGGCGCTCAGAGGTGTGCCTCGCCCGGCAGCATTCCGCCGCGGAGCACCGGCGATTCTCCGCGGCGCGCTGACGAGTCGTGGCGGCTGCCGCTTCCAGCAGCATTTTACCTCGTCTCTGCTGCTATACGGATAATACCCAATTCACCGGGTCGCTGTCTAGCCGGGCGCTGCGGCGACCGGGGTGTTAGGCCCTATCCAGGCGGGCGGCGCGTACCCTCGGCCCATTTGCTATACGTCCTCCGGACTTGTTTCCTCCAGAAACCGGCTGACCACCTGGAGAAACTTCGCCGGTTCTTCGATGAAGGGGAAATGGCGCGAGTGCGCGAAGATCTCCAGCCGGGCGTTGGGAATAGCCCGCGCGGTGGCGGCGGCCATGGCAACCGTCGGCATGTCGCTCGCCCCCGCGATGACGAGCGTGGGCACTCCGATCTCGCCCAGCCGATCCGCGACATCGAACGCGGCCAGCGTGCCCGTCACGCGGAACTCGGACTCCTCGCCCCACATAGTCCGGTAGACATCGTAGGCGAGCTTGGCGAACGTGTCCTGTAGATAGTCGGGCGGTGGCACGCTGATGTAGACCGGCTCATAGGCCCGATCGAGCGCCGCCTGATATTCGGCGGGATACTGGTCGCCGACTTTGTAGAGGCCCGCGCGCTCGTAGCGATCATAGATCGCCTGCGTTTCAGCGGGCATGGCCGCGCGCATGCGTGCGAGCGCCGCGTTACAGTCGGCGATGGAGGAGAAGGTATCGGCCAGGATCAACCGGATGACGTGCTGTGGGTACTTCAGCACGTAGGCTTGCGCCAGCATCCCGCCCCAGGAGTGCCCCAACACCCCGCACGGCCCTAGTTGCAACGCCTCGCGCAGGTTCTCGACATCCTCCACGTTCGCGTCGATGGTGTAGCCCGCCGGATCCACCCGGTCCGACTTGCCGGTGCCTCGCTGATCGAAAAAGACCAGGTTGGCGTAGGGTGCGAGCATCTGTAGCTGTTGCAAATAATCGTGCGGAAAGCCGGGGCCGCCGTTCAGCAGCAGGAGCGGCTCGCCCTGGCCGATCATCTCATAGTAGAGCCGCACCCCGTTCGAGTAGACATACCCTGTCTCCATGGCTTGCTTGGCCCTCCTCGCTACTTGCCGCCCGGCCCGGCTGCGGCTACCGGGGTCCTCTCTATTATAGACGATCCTGTCGGGCCGTTGCGTCCCCTGGAATGCTCTTCCTCCCGCATGTCGAGACTGCCCTACATTTGTCGCTTTATCGTACGCGGCGGAGGTGCCGTGGTCATAGACTTGCTAATAACGAGCTTGTCATGAGGGTCGGCCTTGCGGCCGACCGGCGGGCACCGCCAGGTGCTTGCCGAGGGAGAGGAATACCGATTGGCAACCAATCAGGAGGGGAACACGATGCGACCTATCAACGACCAGGTTGTCGTCATCACGGGCGCATCGTCAGGTATTGGCCGGGAGACTGCGTTGCAGTTTGGGCAGCGCGGGGCGTCGGTCGTCCTGGCGGCGCGCAACCTGGTCGCGCTGGACGAAGTCGCCCGGCAGGTACGCGACGGCGGCGGGCAGGCCCATGTGCTCGTCGCCGATGTGGGCGAGTGGGAGCAGGTGCGCCACCTCGCTGAGGAAGCGGTCGCGTGTTTTGGGCGCATCGATACCTGGGTCAACAACGCGGGCGTCACGGAGTACGCGACCGTCGAGGACACCACGGCGGAGGAGTTTAACCGGATCATCCAGGTCAACCTGCTGGGGCAGATCTACGGCGTGAAAGCTGCGCTGCCCTACATGAAGCGTGCCGGCGCCGGCACGATCATCAACGTCGCCTCCGGTCTGGGTATGCGCGCCGTGCCCTGGCAGTCGGCCTATTGTGCGTCTAAGCATGGCATCAAAGGCTTCACCGAGTCGCTGCGGCTCGAACTGGCCCATCAACAGAGCGGGATCGTGGTCACGACCATCCTGCCGTCCTCGATGAACACGCCGCTGTTTCGTCATGCCCGCTCCAAAATCGGCGTCAAACCGCTGCCGTTTCCCCCGGTGTACGACCCGCGCGCCGTGGCCGAGGCCATCGTCTTCGCCACCGAGCATCCGCGCCGTGATATCTATGTCGGCGCCGCGGGCAAGGTGCTGGCCGTACTGGAGGGCTGGAATCCTGGCCTGGTGGACCGCATGTTCCTGGCGGGCAACTCTGTCTTCAAGCTGCAACAGACCGGCGAGCCGGATGACGGGCAGGACAACCTCTTCCTGCCGATGGACGCGCAAGGGGCCATCCGCGGCGAGTTCGGCGACCGGGCGCAACCAACCAGCCTCTATACCCGGCTGCTGGATCTCTACCCCAACCGGAAACGGCTGCTGCTGACCGCCTGCACGCTCGGCCTGGTGGCGCTCATCCGGCGCGCCGGTCGCTAGGCGCCGTCCATGCAGATGCTGACTTGCGGCTCGATTACGCCCGCGGATGAGGAGAGCGTGGAGGACGGGACCAACCCGGATATTCTCCGGCTCTATGGCCCACCGTTCGATCTCACCTCGGATATGCTGTTCGTGGCGGCGCTCGCCCCCGCCGATCCGCTACGCCGCGCCTTTCCGGGCGTGCCGTTTCTGGCCCTGGCGGGCCGGATCCCGCTGCTGATGTGGTTCAGCCGGATCAAGCAAGCCTGTTTCCAGGATGGGGCCGGGCAGACCCGCTGCCTGGGCGGGCCGGAGAGCGTACTTTACAACGAACTCAACGTCCTCGCTCTGCTGCGCCGTCCGGCGATGTTCGTCCCCGGCATTTATGCCACCAGCCCGCTAACCATCCGCCTGGGCCGGCGCTACGGTATGCCCAAGCAGCCGGCGACGATGGGCCTGGCGACGACGCGACGGCAGATCGCCTCGCGGGTGATCGACGGTGGGCGGCAAAGCTTCGTGCGTGCGCGGTTGCTGGGATCGGGGGACGGGCTGGGTGGGATAGTCACGCAGTTCTGGCCGTGGTCGAGCATACCGGTGCGGTTCCCGGACGGGCGGCGGGTGCGCGCCCGCATCCTGGCGACGCCGCGCGTGCAGTTTGCGCGGGTGCGCGGCGGGCGGCTGGCTCTGGCCGCGGCGTGGTTGCCGCACCCGGTGCCGTTGCTGCCCCTGGGAATCTATGTGCCCGACCAGCGCATGCAGCTTCCGCCGCCTGATGATCTGCGCTGGTC
>JAICKM010000374.1 GCA_025927935.1 Chloroflexia bacterium
GATCGGGGCCAGAGTGTGGCGCACCTGCTCCAGGTTCTTGTAGCCGATGATCGCCCCGAACGAGTCCTGCTCGGTGTGCTCGGCCAGGAACTGCCAGGCCGGGCCGAGCAGGCGCGGGTCGAGAAACTCGGTCACGCTGTACAGCTCCTCCAGCCGGTTCTCCAGCGGCGTGCCGGTGAGTACGAAGGCGAACGGCGCGGGCAACTCCTTGATGCGCCGCGTCGTCTTGGCCTGCCAGTTCTTGATGCGCTGCGCCTCGTCCAGCACGATCAGGTCGGGCGCCAGGGCCACGATGCGCTCGAAGTCGCGCAGCACCAGCTCGTAGTTGATGATGGTGAACACGGCGGGATCGGCGTACTGGCGGGCGCGGCGGGCCGGGCTGCCGCCGACCACCGTGGCGGGCAGGCCCGAAAAGCGGGCGATCTCGCGCGCCCACTGCCGCTTGACCGACGCTGGGGTGATGATCAGCACGCGCCCGATGCCCTGCTGCTCCATCAGCAGGTGCGCCGCGCCGATGGCCTGCGCCGTCTTGCCCAGGCCCATGTCGTCGGCTAGCAGCGCCCGCTCGGTGAAGGCCAGGAAGAGCACGCCCAGCAACTGGAAGGGGTAGAGCGGCACCCGCAGCAGATCCAGCCGCCGCTCGCCCGCCTGCACCGCCGCCAGCAGCGCCTCGCGCGCCGCGGCCCGCTCCAGGCGATGCCCCACCTGGGCCACGTGCGTCCAGACATCAGGGTCGATGTTCACGTTGCCGCCGTACTCGCGCACCTCGTCCTCGAACTCCTTCAGCCGGAAGGCGAACGCGGCGGGGTCGCGGTTGATCTCGTCCAGATGCGGGGCCAGGTAGTAGTTGACCAGGCGCAGCAGGCCCAGGTCAATCGACTCGTCGTAGTCAGGCGCCAGTTGCCAGCTACCGGCGATATAGGCCAGGCCGATGCGGATATGCAGGCGGCGCTGCTCGACCAGCGCGGTGCGCGCGGCGCGCAGCTTGGCCGGGCGGCGGCGGGCGCGGATCAGCGCCGCCTCGATATGCTTGCAGGTGCCCAGGTTGTTGCCCTGGTAGTCGGGGCAGGCGCAGCGGTTCAGGAAGCGGTCGGGGTCGCGGATCTCGACGGTGTAGGGGATGCCGCTGTCGCCGGTGACGGTGTAGAAGCCCAGCACCTCGTCGGGCCGCTCGGCCACGATGGTGAAGGCTTCGTTCGCCGCGCGCTCCCGGCGGCGCTCGATTGCCGTCTGGCGGGCCACGCTCTCGGCGCCCTGCTTCGCCCGGCTCGCGCGGCCATACTCGCGCCTGGCGTCCATCGGTCCTCCATCCCCGGCCTTGGGCCCCCCTGAATATCGGTCTAGAGGAGTCTACTCAAGGCGCGCTCTATAGAGTATAATTCCCGCAATACCAGGGTGCAAGCCGGCACGCTATCGCGCTCAAAGGGCTGCATCCCCGTACCCGGACAACCTAACCCCCTGGCCCCCTTCCCGCAACGGGAAGGGGGAAACGGCGACTCCCCTCCCCGCCGCGGGGAGGGGCTGGGGGAGAGGTTGGGCGGTTGCCCGGATGCCAGATCGTAGCGCGCACCCGACCCGGACCCTCTGCTGAAAGAAGGCACACACATGGCCGTACAACTTTACAACACCATGAGCCGCACCAAGGAGCCGTTTGCTCCGCTCGACCCGCCCCATGTCGGGATCTACACCTGCGGTCCCACGGTCTACAACTACCAGCATATCGGCAATATGCGGACCTACATTTTCGAGGATGTGCTGGTGCGCGTGCTGACCTACAACGGCTACGACGTGAAGCGCGTGCTGAACATCACCGACGTGGGCCATCTCACGTCCGACGCCGATGAAGGCGAAGACAAGATGGAGGTCGGCGCCCGGCGCACCGGCAAGACCCCCGCCGAAATTGCCCGCTTTTACACCGATGTCTTTTTCGACGACTTCAAGGCGCTGAACTGCCTCCAACCCACGATCGTCGCCCCGGCCACCGAGCACATCCCGGAGATGCTGGACCTGGTGGGCTGCCTGGTCGATCAGGGCGTGGCCTACGAGATCAGCGACGGCGTCTACTTCGACGTTGCCAAGTTCCCGACCTACGGAGCGCTGAGCCGCCTGTCGCTCGAAGGGCAGGAGGCGGGCGCCCGCGTGGACGTGAACCCGGAGAAGCACGGCCCGTTCGATTTCGCCCTCTGGAAAAAGGCCGATCCGTCCCACTTACAGCAATGGCCCAGTCGCTGGGGCCAGGGCTATCCCGGCTGGCACATCGAATGCTCGGCTATGAGCATGAAGTACCTCGGCAAGACCTTCGACATCCATTGCGGCGGCATCGACCACATCCCGGTCCACCACGAGAACGAGATCGCCCAGGCCGAAGCCTGCACGCACCAGACGTTCGCGCGCTACTGGCTGCACGGCGAGTTCCTGCGCATGGTCCAGCCGATCACGCGCGAGCGCGAAGGCCAGACGGTGACGGTCGAGGAAGAAGTGAAGATGAGCAAGAGCCTGGGCGGCTTCATCACCCTCGGCGACGTGGTGAAGGCCGGGTATCCCGCGCTGGCCTATCGCTACTTCTGCCTGGGCGCGCATTATCGCAGCGCCCTGACCTTCCGCAACGACCTTAGCTCGCTGGATGCTCCGCGCACGGCGCTGAACAATCTGTACGAGTTCGTCCGCCGCGCCGCGAGTGAAAGCGGCTCCGCGGCCGTGGCCGAGCAAGCGGCGACAGCCGGCCCCGACTGGCTGCAACCCTTCCGCGAGCAGTTTCTGGATGCCATCAACGACGACCTGAACATGCCCCGCGCGCTGGCGGCCGTCTGGAACCTGATCGGCGAGGCCAACCGCCGCGGCGAGGCGCCTGCCGCTTTGCCGGTGCTGTTCGACTGGGACAATGTGCTGGGCCTGAACTTGCTACAGGAGGTGGAGCGCGAGGATGCCCTGGAGCCGGACCTCCAGCAAATGATCGACGATCGCCAGGCCGCGCGCAAAGCCCGCGAGTGGGCGCGCGCCGACGCCCTGCGGGCGGCATTGCTGGCCCGCGGCATCGAGGTCGAGGACACGCCGCAAGGCCCGCGCTGGAAACGAGTCTAACCCTATCGTGCGTTGCGTCGCGGGCGGATGCCATCCTTACATCCCCGCCTGCCGGCGGCAACGCGCGACCCATTAAAGGGGCGGATCTTCATGCCTGCTACGGATACGATTACCTGTTATGCCAACGACGGTCGCGCGGTGGCCGTGCCCCGCGATCAGGTCAGCGTGCGGCCCGGCGTCTACGGCGTCGCCTTTACCGCCGACCGCGGCCAGGTGCTGCTAACCCGTGACCGGCGTTCCAACGTCTGGGAGCTACCGGGCGGGGGCGTCGATCCCGGCGAGGCAGCGGCCGACGCCATGGTACGCGAGTTCAAAGAGGAAGTGGGCCTGGATATCACCCTCGGCCCGCCGATTTATTTCGCCGAGTCGTTCTACTACCACGATCAAGACACCGCGCCCGGCGGCTGGCACTCGCTCAAGCTGTTCTACCTGGTCCACACCACCGGCACGCTCAATCCGCACTACGAGGAGAACCGCGGCCACGGCGGAGTGAACTACGGTGCGGCCTGGGTGCCCATCGAGGAACTCGAAGGCGTCGATATGCTGGCCGACCACTATGATGCCGTGCAGCGCGCGGTGCAATGGCTCGACAGCACCGAGGGGCCGGTGGTGGACGATTCGGACGACGACGACGACTAGAAAGCTGCGTCATGCGTATTTTGCTGACTAACGACGATGGAATTGATTCTGAGGGCCTGGTCGCCCTCTACCACGCGCTCCACTCCGATCACGAGGTCGCCGTGATCGCGCCCGACCGCAACTGGAGCATCGCCGGGCATAATAAGACCATGGACCGCCCCTTGCGCGTCACCGAGCGCGAGTGGGAAGGTATGCGCGTCTACGCCAGCGACGGCACGCCCTCGGACTGTGTCTCGCTGGCCGCGCTCGGTTTCCTGGGCTACCGGCCCGATCTGGTGGTCGCGGGCATCAACAAAGGCCCCAACCTGGGCGACGATATCACCTATTCGGGCACGGTCGCCGCGGCCATGGAGGGCGTCATTTCCGAGATCCCGGCCATCGCCGTGTCCATCGAAGACTACCTGGACTGGCATTTCGAGACCCCGGCGCCCTATGTGGCCCGGCTCGTCCGTGAAGTGGAGCGCAACGGCATGCCGGCGGGTGTGCTGCTCAACGTAAACGCGCCGAACCTGCCCCCCGAAGCAATCCGGGGGGTTCGTGTGACCCGGCTGGGCCGCCGCATTTACCGCGACCAGCTCGTCAAGCGCCTCGACCCGCGCGGGCGCCCCTACTATTGGATCGGCGGCGACATCCCGCAATCGCACCTCGAAGAAGGCACCGACGCGCACGCCGTGGCGAACGGTTATATCTCGATTACGCCCATCCATATGGATCTCACCAATCATCGTTTGCTGAAGGTTATCGAAGGGTGGGACCTCTCTTGATCCTGGGTTTCCGGTACTAGGTATGGCTAACACGGTCCTGAGTGTTTTCAACTTAACAAAGACGTTCCATCTGGAGCCGATCTTCGAGGGCGTCAGCTTTCAGCTGAACGAGGGCGAGAAGGTCGCGCTGGTCGGTGTCAACGGCGCGGGCAAGACGACCATCCTGGAGATTATCGCCGGGCTGGAAGAGCCGGATACCGGCGGCGGGACGGTGGTGCGCGCCCGCGGCGTGCGCCTGGCCTACCTGCCGCAGGAGGTGGCCGGGTTCGGCACCCTGCTGGGCGGTCCCGCGCCCGACGCCGATGCCACGCTCTGGGATCTCATGCTCGACACCCTGGGTGAAGTGCGCGATCTGCAACGGGAGATGAACCGGCTGGAAGAGGCGATGTCGGCCCCCGGCGCCCCGCAGAGCGGCCCCGCCTGGGACCGGTTGATCGCCGAATACGAGGCCGTGACCGAGCGCTTCGAGCGCGCAGGCGGCTACGACCTGGAGCACCGCATCGAGCAGGTGCTGGAGGGCCTGGGCTTCAAGCCGCGCCAGTTCGACACGCCGCTGGCCCAACTGAGCGGCGGGCAGAAGACGCGCGCCGCCCTGGCCCGCGCCCTGCTCTCCGATCCCGATGTGCTGCTGCTGGACGAGCCGACCAATCATCTCGATCTAACGGCCATCGAATGGCTCGAAGGCTTCTTGCAGACCTGGCGGGGCACGCTGCTGTGCGCCTCGCACGACCGCCGCTTTCTCGACAAAGTGACCACGCGCACGCTGGACCTGGAGTTCGGCACGCTGGAGTCCTATCCCGGCAACTACAGCAAATATCTGCTGCTCAAGGCCGAGCGTATGGAGCGCCGCCTGGCCGAGTACGAGGCCCAGCAGGAGCAAATCGCCAAGACCGAGGAGTTTATCCGCCGCTTCAAAGCGGGGCAGCGCTCGAAGGAGGCCAAGGGCCGCGAAAAGCGCCTCAAGCGGCTGGATCGCCTGCACGCGCCGCGCAACCGGGAAACGCTCAAGCTGGAACTACAGGCCCACCTGCGTAGCGGGCGCACGGTCATGGCGACCGAGGACCTGGAGATCGGCTATCGCGACGTGGTGCCCGATCCCGCCGGAGGGCCGCCGGGCGACCTGCTGCTGGCCCGCTGCCCCGATCTGGAGATCGAGCGGGGCGAGCGCGTGGCGCTCATCGGCGCCAACGGCACGGGCAAAACCTCGCTGCTGCGCACCGCGATCGGCGAACTGCCGCCGTTGCACGGCCAGATCGACCTGGGCCACAACGTCGAGTACGCCTATTATGCGCAGGCCCATGAAGGGCTGGACGCCACCAACCGGGTGATCGACGAGATCCTCTACACCCGGCCCATGACCGAGGAGCTGGCGCGCAACCTGCTGGCCCGCTTCCTGTTTATGGGCGACGACGTGTATAAGCGCGTGGGCGACCTCAGCGGCGGCGAACGCAGCCGCGTGGCCCTGGCGAAACTCACGCTGCTGCCCGCCAATTTCCTGCTGCTGGACGAGCCGACGAACCATCTTGACCTGGGCGCCCGCGAGGCGCTGGAAGACGTGCTGGGCGAGTACCAGGGCACGCTGCTGTTCGTCTCCCACGACCGCGCCTTTATCGATAGCCTGGCGACGCAGACCTGGGTGCTCGACAACACGGTGATCGAGGCGTTTGACGGCAACTACAGCGATTACCAGGAAGAGATCGCCCGCCGCCGCCGCGAGGCCCTGGGCGCCGAACTCCCGCCCGCCACGCCGCGCAGGACCGGAGCGGGTCCGATGCGGCACGGTAAAGGCGCGCCCGCCGCGCTCACGCCGCGCGAGGAGCAGCGCCGCCGCGAGGAAGCCGAACGCGCCGCTCAGCGCGCCAAAGTCGCTGCCGCCCGCAAATTGCAGGAGGTGGAGCAAACCATCGGCGCGCTGGAAGCGCGCCTCAACCTGCTGAGCGCCGAACTGGATGCTGCGAGCGCCGCGTCCGATATCGCCCTGGTCACCGACCTGGGCCTGGAGTACCAGCAGTTGGCCGAAGAGTTGGAGCAGAAGTACGGCGAATGGGAGAAGCTAGCCAGCTAGGCGACAAGTTCATCATCGGCCTGACCGGCAACATCGCCTGCGGCAAAAGCACCGTGCTGGCCCGCCTGGCCGCCCTCGGCGCCGGGGTGATCGACGCCGACGTGGTCACGCGCGAGTTGCAGCGGCGCGGCGCCCCGGCCTACGGCCCCATGGTCGCGGCGTTCGGCCCGGACATCGTGCAGCCGGACGGCGAGATCGACCGCCGCGCCCTGGGCAACCGGGTCTTCGCCGATCCCGCCGCCTTGCGCCGCCTGGAGGGCCTGGTCCGGCCCCTCGTCCGCGACGAAATCGTGCGCCGCATCGCCACGCTGCCGCAGCGGGTGATTGTGGTCGACGCCATCGGCCTGCTCGACGGCCCGC
>JAICKM010000474.1 GCA_025927935.1 Chloroflexia bacterium
CGACCATCCGGCCCGGCGGCCACGCCCACGGGCACAGCGAGGCCGAGCGCCGCCGAGTCCGGCGTTTTCAGCACGGTGGCCGGTCCGGCTTGCAGATCGATAAAGTTCACCGTGTTGCCCGCGGGATCGGTCACGGCCAGCCGGTTGCCCCAGACGGCCAGGTGGCCGCCGCCCCTGGCCCCGCCGACGGGCACTTTCCACTCCTGGTCGATCACGCCCGCCGCGTTGAAGCGGACCACCCGCCCGGCCAGATCCGCCGCGTAGATGATGCCGCTGGCGGTCACGGCCACGTCCACCGGCTGGCTCAGCGCCTGATGCATGGCATCGCCCGCGTTCATGCTGAATTCCGGCGCCCCGTTGCTATTGACGCGCACCACGCGCCCGTTCGCCGTATCGGCAATGTAAAGCCGCCCGTCGGGACCCCAGGCAATGCCGCTGGCCGGGGAAAGGCCCACCTGGCCGTGCCGCAGATGGGCGATCAGCGTGCCGTTGCCGTCGAACAGTTGCACATCGCCGTGCCCGGCGTCGAGCGCCGCGATGATGCCGTCGCCACTCACGGCGATATCGCTCAAGTTGGCGAACTGCCCGTCGCCGTCGCCTGGGCTGCCCCAGGCCGCCACTTGCTTGCCGGCCTGGTCATAGACGAGGATGCGCCCGTGGCCGGTATCGCCGACCACGACCCGGCCATCGGGCAGCACGCCGACGCCGCGGGCCTCCAGCCAGCCGCCTTGCCCGCTGATGCTGCCGGTCTTCTGAACGCCAAGCGCGGGCTGGGCGGCGCCGATGAGCGCGGCATCCGGGCTAGGCGCGTCCGGGCGTTCGGCAGCGGGCCACGCGCCCTCGGCGAGCGGCCCCAGCGCCGTGGGTGGCAGCAATTCGCGCGGCCCCCCCGGCGGCTGCCAGTAGAACTCGAACAGCGTATTGTCGCGCGTGGCCTGGAAACGCACCTCCAGCGCGTGATCGCCCGCGGTGAGCGGCACCGCGGCGGGCTGGCTGTCGGTAACGCCCGGCACGTTGCGCGTGCCCACCAACTGGCCGTCGATCCACACGGCGACGCGCCCGGCGGTTCGCGCATCCAGGCTGTATGATCCGGTCTGGGGAGCGTGCAGTGTACCGCGCCAGATCGCGGCTTGAGCCGATCCGCCGCCCAGGCTGCCGTTGGCGAGACGCCAGCCGAGGAAGCCGTCCCGGCGCACAATCGGCGGCGGACCGGCAGCAGGCGGAAGCGTCGCGGTGGTAAACCACTCCGGCCCGGACACCGCCGCGTAGCCGGTGCCGAGCAAGGCGCCCGCCGGGCCGTTCCAGAGAAACGCCCGGTCGATGGGCACCAGGGTGCCCGTATCGGTGCTCCAGCGCAATTCCACCGCGCCCTGCGGATCGGCCAGCGTGCCCGCCAGGCGTACCTGGTGGACGCCCTGCGCCAACACGATACGCCCCGGCACCGGCGCGGTCGTCCCCACAGTATCAGTCAACAGCGGGCGCCCGTCGATCTCCAGCGTGGCGCCCAGCGGCGCTTTCAACTCAAAGTTGTAGGCGCCGTAGGCCGGCGCCACCAGGCCGCCCGTCCATTGCACGGCCAGCGGATAGGTCATCCAGGTGGGCGGGTGGATCGTCGCGGCATCCTCGCCGGTGCCCAGCGTGCCGAGCCGGGCTTCCGACTGCTCGAACAGCGGGCCTTGCGGCGGGCCATAGCGCGCCGTCACCTGGCGCCGGGCGTCGAACTGCGCGCTATCTACCTCGTAGGCGGTAAAGAAGACCCGGCCATCGGGGGTATTGACGACGTGGCGGGTGCCGTCCGGGTAATAGGATTGCAGGATGGGCAAGTACGCCTCGTTTGAGGGAAACACCAGGAAATGGGCGTTCTTGTCGCCGTTGCGAGTCAACGGCAGATCGTCGCTGGGGTTTGTCAGATCATCGCCCTGGACGCGGTCGGCGAGGAACAGGGCCGGACCCGAGCGCCAGTAGAACTCCGGCACGTCCATCTGGTAGACCAGATCGCGTTGTGGGTTCAGTTGCGCGGCATAGCGCCCGGCCAGCGTGTACCAGTAGTAATGGGCCGCCGCAGTGTAGGGACCGAAATAAAAGCTCAGCGTTTGCGCGCCGAGCAGCACGACCAGGAGCACCAGCGCGCCGTCCAGCGCCAGGCGCAGGATGCGCGTGCGAGGCGGCAGCGCCACGCGCCAGCGCACCGGCGGGATGCCGCGCGCCACCCGGTCCAGGTACACGGCGGGCACCAGGGCCAGCGTGGGCACCATGCCAGCGACGCGTTGCAGCGTCGGGGTATCGCTGGTCAGCGCGGCCCCGGCCAACCCGCTCACGATCCACACCGCGAGCACGGCAAAGCGCACGTCGCCGAGCCGCCACACCATATAGGCCACGCCCAATATCCAGACGCCGGCCCAGGCCACGGGCAAGATGGGCAGGCCCGTGGGATAGAACGGCCCGGCCTCGCGCCCCACATCGAACGCGCTAAAGGTCAGCCCAAACTGGCGAAGCAGGATCACCACCCAGTTGTTGGTGCCGTAGGCGGCGAAAACGTCTTGCGCGTGATTGAAGATGACCACGCCGTTATAGCGCTGGGTCAGCGCATCAGGGTGGGACAGAACATAGAGGCCGTTGGGGGCGTAGGTCAGTCCGGCGGCCAGTGCCATCAGCACGAGGCCCGGCAGATAGCGGCGGATGCCGGTGCGGCCCCAGCGCAACAAGAGGTAGATCGCCAGCAGCGCCAGGAACACCGGCAAGAGCTTGCCTGCCACGTAGCCGTAGAGCGTGAAGCCGCCGGCCAGGCCGCTCAGCACGAAATCGAGCGGGCGGCGCGTTTGCAGGGCGCGGTAAAGATAATAGAAGCACACGGTCCAGGTAAACAGAGTGATCGTGCTCTCGCCCGCCGTGCGACTGAACTGGATGGCGAAATCGGAGACTGCCAGCAAGCCCGCCGCAAGCAGGCCCGCGCGAGGCGACCAGACCGCCCGGCCAATGCGGTAGGTGTACCAGACCGTGCCAATGCCGGCCAACGCGTGGACCATGCGCGCCCCGGCCAGCGTATCGCCGAAGACCTTGAGCGATTGGGCAACCAGCCAGAAATAGAAGCTGGGCACACCCCACCAGCCGGCGCCGAAAAAGACGAACGGCGCCTGGTTCATCGGCTCGCCCCGGTTGATGTGACGCGCATCGACCGCCCGGTCGCCTTCGTCGCTGTAGGGGCCGATGGGGATGGTTTCCAGGTTCCAGACGCGGACGACCACTGCGACGAGCATAATCAGACCAATCACCAGCCATTCACCGCGCGTCATGGGCGGCTCCGCCTCCGGCTCCGCGGGGTCGTGGGGCACCAGGCCGGGGGTGGCGGGGCGCATACCGGCAAAGGTGAGGGCGAGCGCAACCAGCGCGGCCAGCCAGACCCAGGGCGCCCGCGGATCGCCAAAGTCGGTCTGTAGCAGCAGGTAGCACCAGCCCGCCAGCCCGGCGACAATCAGCATACCGACGACGGTGCCCGCCCGACCCAGGCGCGTGCGCATGTCTTTAAAGCGATCCCAGGCGGCGCGTATGCGCCCCGGCGCGGCGGGGGCTGGGGCGCCGGACGCCACCGCGGCCACCTGCACGGTGTCCGCCGGCCCAGCCCGGCGCACCGGAAGGCTCGTGGTAGCCGGCGCGGCGGGCGGTACATCCGCAGGCGGCGGCGGGACCAGGCGCCGGCCTTGCCGGACCCAGGCAACCAGGCCCACCAGCAATACCGCGACCTGCACCAGGCCGGTGCCCACGGCGGGATTGCCGCCGCCGCTCCCGCGCATCATCTGCTCGCCCCACAGGGCGAGCGCCAGCGCGCTTAGCCCAGCCAGCGCCACCCGGTAGCGCCAGAACGAGCGGAGCACGGGCGCCTGCGCCAGGCGGGCAGCAGCAGGCAGATCTGCCGGGATCCAGCGGCGCATCACGTCACCTGGACGACCACGGCCCCGGTGATTTGCTGGAGCGCATTGGGATCGATGGGGAACAGGGCGTCGGGCGCACCGGCGGCGCCATAGACGACCGGCCAGTTCAGCAGAGCCTGCTCCATATAGGTCGGCAGCGCGGTCACATGCCCCAGGGGCGGCACCCCACCGATGGCATAGCCGGTGACTTCGCGCACGAGCGCGGCGGGGGCCATGCCGACCGCCGCCGGATCGACGCGCCGCAACGCCGCCAGTTTCGCCGTGTCCACGCGCCGGTCGCCGGGGCAAAGCACCAGCACCGGATCATCTCCGGCCACAAACACCAGTGACTTCACAATCGCGCCCACCGGGCAGCCTACCGCTTCGGCGGCCAGGATAGCCGTCTTTGCGCTGCCCGGCACCCGGACCACCTGGACATCCAGATCCAGCGCCTCCAGGGCCGCCTGTACTCGTTCGGGTCCACTCGCCATGCCATACTCCTTGGTGGGAAATGTCGCTCCAGTGTAGCACGACCCCCGATGTGCTGCAAGGTCGCACGGCGATCTCTGATTGACACGCGCCGCGCCGCCGTGCTAGACTGGGCCGAATCTTAGCGAAAGGGCCGTTGCCCCGCGTATGCAAACTGCTGCGAACGTCGATACCAATCGCGCAACAGCTCCATCCCGGTTCCGCCTGCCAACCCCGTGGGTAGATGTGCGTAATCTCTACATCATCCTCGCGGGTTGCGTGGCGCTGCTGGTGCTGTTGCCGCCGGAGCACGAATACCCGATCATCGACGATTGGATCTATGCCGGGTCGGTCCAGCACCAGGTAGCGACCGGCGTCTTCGCCATGCCGCCCCAGTCGCAAGCCAATCTGGTCGGGCTGACGCTCTGGGGCACGCTCTGGGTACGGCTCTTTGGCTTCAGCTATACCACGCTGACCTATGCCACGCTGGCACTGGCGCTGCTGGGGTTGCTGGCCTTCTACGGTGTGGCCCGGCGGGTGGGCACGCTGCCCAACGCCGCCCTGCTCGGCACGGGCTTGCTGGCTGTCAACCCGCTGTTCTTGCATCTCAGCGCCAGTTTCATGACCGATGTGCCCTTCCTGGCCCTGGTGCTGGTCGCGTGCTACGGCTACGTGCGCGGGCTGCAACGCGGGCAGCCGGGTTGGCTCCTGGCGGCGGGCGTGTGTGCCGGATGGGGCTTCCTGATCCGCCAGTTCGCCGCCCTGGTGCCGGCCGGGTTTTTCGGCTATCTGCTGCTGGCGGGACTGCCGGCCCGGCGCTGGCGCTGGCGCGAGATGCTGCTCGTCGCCGGGCCACCCGCGCTGATCGTGCTGGGCTGGGCGATCTGGAGCCATGAAACGCCGCCCACACCCTTCACCACGGCGGCCGATCAGCGTCGCGCCGCCTTTGTGCTCAAGCCCGCCTGGCTGGAGGTCTTCCTGCTGCGCACCTTGACGATCCTGCCGCTGACCGCGCTCTCGGCCTGGGCGGCGATCATCCTGCCCCGGCGGCGCTGGTGGCTGGTCGCGCTATGGGCCATGCTTGTCGCCGGGGCCGCATGGATCGCCGGGAGCTTATCCCACATCTGGATCGCGAACACGCAGTCGCCGTTCACTTTCCGCCTGGGACCGCTGGCGCTGGACTTCCCCCAGCAGACCTATCCGTTCGGCTCCGAGGGCAGCATCCTGCGGGAAGGCGGCATCGACTTCTTCCAGTACCGCCAGGCGCCCATCTGGAGTCCCGAAGCCTGGCACCTGCTGTTC
>JAICKM010001013.1 GCA_025927935.1 Chloroflexia bacterium
ATGGGCGTGCCCTGGGCGCGCGCCGTGCGCGTGGGCCTGGTGACGAGCGGCGTGCATTGGGCGTCGGAACTCTGGCACCAGGGCGGCCACGCGGTCGCTGCCCGCAGCGCGGGCTACCCGATGACTGGGCTGCGTTTCTGGACCATCCTCAGCGCGTCGGTCTACCCGGTGGACGAGCCGGCGCTGCCCGCGCGCATCCACATCCGGCGCGCTCTTGGCGGCCCGCTGGCGAGCGCGCTGCTCACCGCCGCCCTGGGGCTGCTGTGGCGCGCGACGCCGCGTGCGCAGCACCGGCGGCACGCCCTGGCGCGGTTCGCCTTCTGGGAAAACCTGATCGTCTTCACGCTGGGCGCGCTGGTGCCGCTCGGCTTCAACGACGGCAGCAGCTTGCGCCATTGGTGGCCCCGGCGGAACGAGTGCTGAGTGCTGAGTCGAGACGAGAGACGAGAGACGAGAGACCAGTGTTGAGTCCTAACCACTGACCACTGACCCCTGACCACTCGTCCGGGGAACAGACCTTGCTGGCGGGGCGCCGCGGGGTCTGCGGCAGGGAGATCGCATCATACGAGAAAGGAGGGGAACTCGCACTTTCGCACGCGCTATGCTCTCGCAGTAGTGATCCCTGATCGACACACTATATTCAGGAAGAGGAGCAACCTATGCGGCGATTTATACCAGCGTGGGGCATCGCCCTCACCTTTGCGGCCCTGTTGATCTTGACCGGGGTGCTGAGCAGCCGCCCGGCGAGCGCGCAACCCGCGGCGACCGGCGGGGCCGCGCCGGCCGGCGCCCAGGGCCGCGCCCCCGGCGGCGCGGCCACGCCCACGCCCACGGCCTCGACCACCGCCGTGGCCTGCACCACCGCCGTGGTCGTGACCGGCGCGATCACCACTACCGATCCGACGCAAACCGGGCGCTTGTTCCGCAGTGGCACGGCCTCGGCCTGCGGCGCGCCCAACGCGGCCCAGGTGATCGCCGGCACCTACCATTACGACCTCTACCAGTTCAACAATACGTCCAGCGCGAGTGCCTGTATCATGGTCACGCTGGACACCGCCTGTACCGGGGCCAATTTCATCTTCAGTGGGGCCTATCTGAACAGCTTCGACCCCGCGAACATCGTCACCAACAATATCGGCGACTCGGGATCGAGTCCCGATGTTGGTGTGCCCGCGGTCTACTCGTTCACCGTGCCCGCCAACACCACGTTCTTCATCAACGTCCATGAGGTGACGGCGAACTCCGGCTGCGGCGCCTACACGCTGACCGTCGCCAACCTCCCCTGCGCCCTGCCCACGGCGACCCCGACGGCGACCGAGACGCCCACGGCCACGGCCACGGCCACCCAGACCGCCACATCGGTGCCGACGGCCACGGCGACGCCGGTGAACTGCCCGGTACCCTTCACGGTCGTGGACCAGTTCAACCCGTTCTACCAGTACATCCAGTGCCTGTACTGCCGGGGCATCATCAGCGGCTATGCGGATAACACCTTCCGCTGGACGGCGGACGTCACCCGCGGCCAGGTTTCCAAGATCATCGCCAACTCCGCGGGGTTGCACGGCACCGTCAGCGGCCAGACGTTCACCGACGTGCCGGCCAGCAACCCGTTCTATGTCTACATCGAGCGGCTGGCGGCTACGGGGGCCATCAGCGGCTACAACACGGCGGCCAACTGCCCGTCGGGGGTGCCCTGCTTCCGCTGGGAACTGCCCGTGACGCGCGGCCAACTCGCCAAGATCGACGCCAACGCGGCGGGCTACAACGAGACGCCGAGCGGGCAGACCTTCCGGGATGTGCCGGCGGCCCAGCCGTTCTATGTGTTCATCGAGCGGCTGTCGCTGCACGGGGTGATCAACGGCTACACGTGCGGTGGCCCCGGCGAACCATGCCCCGGCCTCTACTATCGCCCGAATGCGAACATCACGCGCGGCCAGGTGAGCAAGGTCGCCTCGCAGACCTTCTTCCCCAACGCCTGCGCCCCGGCTGATCGCTAGCCGGCGAACCTCGCCCCCG
>JAICKM010001030.1 GCA_025927935.1 Chloroflexia bacterium
CGGATAGGTGCCCTCCATTTCGAGCGGATTTTGCGTCGCCAGCACGATAAACGGCGCGTGCAGGCGGTAGACGGTGCCCGCCACGGAGACGGTGCCTTCTTGCATCACTTCGAGCAAGGCCGATTGGGTCTTAGGCGTGGCACGGTTGATTTCGTCGGCCAGCACCAGGTTGGCGAAGATCGGGCCGCGCTGGAACTGGAACTGCCGCCGGCCCTGCTCGTCTTCGACGAGGATATTGGTGCCGATGATATCGGCAGGCATCAGATCGGGCGTGAACTGGATGCGCCCGAACTCGCAATCCAGCGCCTCGGCCAGCGCGCGGACAAGCGCGGTCTTGCCCAGGCCCGGCACGCCTTCCAGCAAGGCATGGCCGCCGGCCACCAGGGTGATCAAGACCTGGCGCACCAGGGCGCGCTGGCCGACGATCACTTTGCCGACTTCTTCCTCGATAGCCGCGGCGGCCATACGGAACTGCTCCGGCGTCAGGGTATCCGCCGCCGGTTGCGCCGCGCGGGGGTTGCTCTCGGTCGTGCTGACGGTCATAAAGGCTCCTGTTCCATCATGATGAGCCGGCGGCCCCTATCGCCGCCGAGGGTCAGGGTGTTGGGGCAAGGGAGTTGAAATAATCACGGACATATTGCTTGGCATCGGCGGGAATATAGGTGTGGTCGAGGGCCTGCGCGGCGGTATCCTGGTACTTGCCGATGACTTTGTTGTACGGGGTCTTCACGCTGGGGTTGGTGCCCGGCCCGCTACGCACCACGGATGTCTCCTGGCTGCCGCCCTGGTCGGGCGATTCGACGCCGGGGATGCGATCCTGGGGGCCATTGGCCGTTTGCGGCAGGGCATCTTCCGGCACATAAACCTGCTCCAGCGTGCCGCTCCCGGCGGTGCCGGGGGTGTTCCCCGCCCCGGCCACGCGCCCGCTGCCGTTACCGCCCTGGCCCGCGCTGCCGTTGGTGGTGCCCACGCCGCCGTGCAGGTTATCGCCCAGGGCGCTGTTACTGGGCCGGCCCGCGGAGGCGCTGCTGCCCGCGCCGGGTTGCCCGCCGTCGCCGGTGTCCGCTGGGCGTGCCGCGCCGTCCTGCCCCGCCCCATCGTCGCCCCCGGCGCCCTGGGCGGACGCCGGGCCGGGGGTGAGATCGGCCGCGCGGGCGGGGGCGGTGTTGAGCCGGCCAAAGGGCCGGGCGGCGGAGTTCGGGTCGTCCGCGGCCACCGCCGGCAGCCCGGCCTGCGCGACCGCTTGCTTGCTGTCGCCCACCTGGGCCAGCGCCTGGGTCAGCAGGTCGGTCGCCGCCTGGGAGCGCGAGGTCTCGCGCAAGGTATTAGCGAGTTGCTGGAGCGCCGCGTCGGTATTCTTGTTCGCGCGTAAGGCCCCGGCGGCATTGCGCAATGCCGCAGCCAGCGCCGGGTCGCTTGCATCGAGCGCGGTCGCCAAGCGCTCCAGGCTCCCGGCGAGGGCCAGTTGGTTTGTGCCGGAGGCGCCGGGGTTGGTGACAAACTGCTCCTGGGCTTGCGTGGCGAGGGTGGCGGCGCGTTCCAGATCGGTTTCGCTGGGGTCGCTGACTTCGGCCCCGTTGGAGAAGAGGGCTTGCAGGGCACGGGCCGCCGACTTGCGCGCCGCCGTCTGTTGCGCGGCGTTATCGGGCAGCAAAGCGCGGATCTTCTCCTCGGCTTGCGAGAGCGCGGCCACATCGGCGGCCCGGTCGGCGGGGTGATCGCGCAACGCCGTCTCGGCGGCGGTCAGTTGCGTATCGACCACGTCGCGCGCCGCGGCGGGGAGTTCGGGGCGGGGCACGGTTTCGCGGCGCACCTGGCCCAGCCGGGCGGCCTGGGCGGCGGCAGCGGCGCGCACCGCGGCCCGCTCGTCCCGCTGGCCCACGACAGGACTGGGCACGAGGGCCAGGGGGATCAGCGCCAGCGCGAGCAGGCCCGCCAGCACTAG
>JAICKM010000800.1 GCA_025927935.1 Chloroflexia bacterium
AGAAAGCAGATGATCAATGCCTCCGCATGATACGCACTCCCACCCGGCGCCGCGCCGGGTAGTCATTACCGGGATCGGCGCCGTGACCCCGCTCGGCAGCGGGCGCGACGGCCTCTGGTGCGGGGTGCGCCGGGCGCGCTCCGCCGTGGGGCCGCTGACGCGCTTTGACGCCACGCAGTTCAAATCGCAGGTGGCCGCGCAGATCGACGACTTCGACCCGCTGGCCGCGCTCGATGCGCGCACCGCGCGGCGCATGGACCGCTACTCGCAGTTCGCTGTGGTGACGGCGCTCCAGGCGCTGGCGGACGCCGGACTGGAGATCGCCGATTCGTGCCGGGCGCGCGGCGGGGTTTACCTGGGTAGCGCGCTGGGCGGGCTGGCCTTCGCCGAAGGGGAGCATGTGCAGTTCCAGGCGGGCGGCATCCGCGCCGTCAACCCCATCCTGGCCCTGAGCGTGTTCGGCGCGGCGGCCTCCGCGAATGTGGCGATGGCGCTCGGGCTGCGCGGGCCGAACATGACCAACGCCAACTCCTGCGCGTCGGGGGCACTGGCAATCGGCCAGGCGTTTGATCTGATCCGCTGCGGGGAAGCTGCTTTCATGCTGGCCGGGGGCGCGGAAACGCCGCTGGCCCCGCTCATCTTCGGCGCTTTCGCGCTCATCGGCGCGTTGTCCGGGCACAATGCCACGCCGGAAACCGCCAGCCGCCCGTTTGACCGCACCCGCGACGGCTTTGTGATGGCCGAGGGGGCCGCGACGCTGCTGCTGGAGGACCGTGAGCACGCGCTGGCCCGCGACGCCCATATCTACGGCGAGATCACCGGCTTTGCCACGACGACCGATGCCTACCACATGACGGCGCCCCTGCCCAGCGGCGCGGAGGCGGTGCGAGTGATGCGCGCGGCGCTGGCCGATGCGGGCATTACACCAGCCCAGGTCGGCTACATAAACGCGCACGGCTCCGGCACACCGCTGGGGGATCGCGTCGAGGCGCTGGCGCTGCGCCAGGTGTTCGGCGACGACCTGGGCGGCGTCCCGGTCAGCGGCACGAAGGGGATGCACGGTCACGCGCTGGGGGCCAGCGGGGCAATGGAGGCCGCTATCTGCGCCCTCTGCCTGGAGCACGGCTGGTTGCCGCCGTCCGTGAATATCCAGACGCCGGATCCGGAGTGCGACCTACCGTTCATCGGCGGCGACGGCCTGGAGCGGCGGGTCGACTATATCCTGAGCAATTCGTTTGGCTTTGGCGGCCTCAACGTGGGCCTCGTCTTCGCGCGCTATCGCGACTCGGCGGACTCGCCCGGCTCCTCAGCCTCCTGATCCGCGGTGAGGACCAGTTCGGCGGCGGTCGCCGCCGCGACCGCCGCGGGCGAGAAGGGCAGGGGCGCATAGCGCCCTTGCTGCCACAGTCGCACCATGTCGCTATAGTGCGGCGAAACGGGCTGCCCGGCCTCCCCGCCGGGCAGGATCACCCGCCCGGTGTCCCACGAGCCGAGATCGAACAACTGGCGATAGGAAACGCTGTTCCCGGCTGCCGAGAGCGGCGAGTTGGGCAACTCCGAACTCATGAAGATAGTGTCCCGGTCGCCGGGCATGGGCATCAGCGGCGGATTGAACACGCGGGCGAACGGGCCGAGTCCCATGGGGTGGGACAGGCTGATGCGGTGCAGGCGGCCCCAGCGCCAGCGCTTCATGTCGTGGCCCATGCGGCGGCGCAGCAACCGGATGCCGTCGTCGAGGCTTTTTTCCAGCAAATCCTCCCAGGTCAGGGTCGCGTCGGCCAGGGGGTCGCGACCAATGGCGCGCAGCCAGTCGAGGTCGTTGTCCTCCAGCGCGCGCAGCAACATGGGCACGGCGCGGGCGACATAGTGCGTGCTGGTGGTGGCGGGCGAGGTGGCGCTGCCTAGGTACTGGTCCAATAGCATCTCGTCCTGGAAAGCCCGCCCATAGACGTAGCGCGTGAGGAAGTGCAGCGTGACCTCATAGATCGGCGCGGCCACGCTGTTCACGGTCATCCGCCCGTCCCAGGCGTCGAGGTAGGCCAGCGCCTGCGCGCGCATGGCGCCGCGCCGGCCCGGCGGCGGCACCCGTTGGCTCAGGCGGTCCACCAGCACCCGGCTCAGGCGGGCGCCGGGACTGGTGTAGAGGTCGTTCTGGATGGCGGCGAAATCGTCCAGCGTGAGTTTGGGCTTGGCTTCGAGCAGATCGGCGATGCGCCGGGCGCGGTAGCCCGTGGACCACTCGCGGCCCAGGAAGTAGGGATACTCCGGCCCCGCGATGCGATTGTTGGCCGTGGCGATATAGCCGGACGGTGGGTTATAGCTGTACGGCAGTTCGGCAAAGGGAATATAGCCGCGCCATTCGTACTCGCTGGTCCAGCCGGAGACGGGCAGCACACCCTGGCCGCGCGCCCGGATCGGCACCCGGCCCAGCAAATAGTAGCCGATATTGCCCGCGGTGTCGGCGTAGACCATGTTGATCGACGGCGCATCCCACTGGCACATGGCCGCCTGGAAGCCGGCCCAATCGTGGGCGCGATTCAGGTCGAGCGCGGCCTGGAGGCTGGTGCCCGCCTGGGTGCCGGTCCAGCGGATCGCCAGGGCCATCGGTGCGTTGTGCTCGGCGTCCGGCGCGGGGCTGTGGCGCGGTAGGTGGGGATGCGGCAAGTTCCAAAGGCGCTCGCCCGCGTGCAGCCACTTGAGGCTGCGCGGGTCCCAGTGGCTGTTGATCACCGGGCCGTGGCGTGTCACCAGCACCTGTTCGACCACCGGACGCGGGCGGCCCCGGACGCGAATATGCTCGGTGCGCACCGTGGCGCGTTCCCACTCGCCGTCATAGAGTACCAGCGTCGGGTCGTCGGGGTGCAGTTTCTCCACATAGAGATCCTGCGCGTCGACCATCGAATTGGTGATGCCCCAGGCAATGTCGCGGTTATGGCCGATGAGGATGCCCGGTACGCCGGGGAAGGCCACGCCGGTCACGTCGTAGCCGCCGCCGCTCAGATGGACGATGTGCCAGATCGACGGCGTGAACAGGGGTAAGTGCGGGTCGTTCGCCAGCAGGGCATGGCCGGATGCCGAGCGTTCGGCGCTGACCACCCAGTTGTTGCTGGCCGGGATGGCGCTCTGCATCATCTGGCC
>JAICKM010000893.1 GCA_025927935.1 Chloroflexia bacterium
CGAGGAGATCTGCGCGGCGATCTTGTATCTCTGTTCGCAGGAAGCAAGCGCTGTCAATGGCGCCCGGCTACCTCTGTACGGACGGCCGTAGCGGCGGCACACAGACAGCTTAGCATCAGACAGGCTCTTCCCCGGCTGCCGGGGAAGAGCCTGCCGCCCCCGGCGATCCGCAGGCATAAGTGCTGATCAGAGACCCGCAGTTATTGACACAAGGCGGAAAATCGAGTAGACTCGATTCATTCTCGTCCATCCCCTCGTTCTTACCTCCCGGATACATCCGTTCTGAACTTTTGCTCTAGCATTACGCCTGAAATTGCCGTTACGTGTGCGCTGGGTCTCTGCGATGTTGGCCTGTATTCTATCCCACCTCTTACCTGGGTCCATGCTTTGCGACGACCGAACCGTTCCCTGCGCTCAGCACCGCCGCCCGGTTCTGACCGGCGCCCTGGCAGCGGCACCCGCGCGGCTGATTGCACCAGTATAGAACTTGCCGGATGAGCTGCGGGCGCTATCGATTCCAGCAAGATCGATTCAGCAGGCGCCTGTTATTCATACACCGCTCGACACGACCGATCTTCCTACTCACGCGGCTATGGCGGAGACGGGATGATGAAAAAATACGTTCGGCGGCTTCTCAGCAGAGCGGTACGCTATTCCGTGCGCGCCGTGGTCTGCCTGGCCTTCTTCCTGGTGGCCTGCGGCGATCAACCCGCGGCGACTTCTACCCCGGTAGCGAGCAGCGGCCCGGTGGGCGGACCGACCACGATCACCATCGACGCCACGGGCTTCAAGTTCGTCCCAGCGGAAGTGACGATCCCGGTGGGATCCACCATCGTCTGGACCAACAAAGATGCCGCGAAACACTCGGTCACGGCCGACGACGGATCGTTCGACTCCGGTACGATGGAGCAAGGCGCAACCTTCTCGCGCAAGTTTGACACGGTCGGCACGATCGGCTATTTCTGCAAATTCCACGGCAGCGCCGGGCAGGGTATGTTCGGGAAGATCCAGGTGGTCGCCGCCGCTGCGGGAGCCGGAGGGGCTGCGGCCACGCCGCCCGCCGCCAGCAGCTTCCCCACGCCTGCCGCGACAACCGCCCCGGCGGCCAGCGGGTTCGCCACGCCGGAAGCCACGACCTCGCCCGCGGCTAGCGGCTTCCCTACACCGGAGTCGACCGGTGCGCCGGCGGCCAGCAGCTTCCCCACGCCCGCCGCAACGACGGCACCTGCCGGGGGAGCGATAGCCGGCACTGTCAATTTCCGTGATGACAAGCAACAGACGGATCAGGTGGTGGTAACGATCAACGCTGTCCCGGCGAAGCCGGCGGGCAAAGCGCTCTATGCCTGGCTACTGAGCAGCGGGACCGGCGCGCAGGCCAATCTCGGCCGGTTGGCGGCGGATACCGGCGGGCCGGTGACAATCCGGTATAGCGATCCGCAAAACACCAACCTGCTCGCCGCCTATGATCGGTTTGAGATCACGACGGAAGGGCTGGAAGTCGTACCGAACGCCCCATCCGGCGATGTGGTACTGAGCGGCCAGTTGCCCCCGCAAGCCCTTGTCCACATCCGGCATCTGCTGGTCAGTTTTCCCGATACGCCGAACAAAGTCGGTCTCGAAGTCGGCTTGCGCGAGCAAGTGGACATATTGCGCCGCCACGCCGAATTCATGCGCGATGCGCAGGCCGCCGGCAAGCTGGCCGATGTGAAATTGCACGCCGAACACCTGGTCAACGTGATCGAGGGATCACAGGGCGCGCACTATGGCGACTTGAACAAGGACGGGCAGATAACCAATCCGGGCGACGGGTTCGGCCTGCTGCCCAACGGCAGCCACCTGGGTTATCTGCAGGGCGCTAAGGACCACGCGGAACTGTCGGCCATCGCCCCCGATGCCACCGCGGACATCAAGCTCCACGCCGGGCATGTGGGGATCACCGTGGACAATGTGACCGGGTGGGTGACGCCGATCCGGGATCACGCCCTGGCGATAATCGCCGCACCGGATCTCAACACCACCGCGCCGCTCGCCCGCGACATCCTGGCGCTGGCGACGCAGAGCTTTAACGGCGTGGACCTGCAAGGCGACGGCCAGATCTTGCCCATTCCGGGCAGCGGCGGGGCCTTGACCAGCTATCAACATGCACAACTGATGGCGGCCATTCCGCTCCGTGCCGGCAATGTCACCTTCCCTGGCGGGGCCGCCCCGTCCGCCCCTACCGCCACCACACAGGCCCAGGCGCCGGCCGCCGCTGCGGACGCCAACACGAAGCAGATCGTGATCAGCAACTTCCTGTTTGGGAGCGGCCCGCTTACGGTGAAAGTCGGCACCACCGTCACCTGGACCAACCAGGACAGCGCCGCGCACACGGCCACCGCGGATAACAAGCTCTGGGACAGCGGGGTGCTGCAAAAGGGGCAGAGCTTCAGCTTCACCTTCAAACAAGCCGGGCAGTTCCCGTATTACTGCACACTGCATGGCGGCCCCGGTGGACAAGGCATGGCCTCCAGCATTACAGTCGAACCGTGAGCGGACTCCTCAGCATAGAGACGGAGGATAAACAGGATGCTGAACTTCAATGACGGAACGCTGCATGTTGAGAAAGCGCGGGTTTTAATGGGCGGATGGGGGCTACTGATCATGCTGGCGGCCATCATCAACCAGTTCTTCGACCTGCCCAACCCCAACTA
>JAICKM010000489.1 GCA_025927935.1 Chloroflexia bacterium
CGACGGGACCCGCCCAACGCATGGTGGAACTACGCATTCTCCGCCAGGACAAACCCGCCGGGGCCACCGGCGCCGATCCGCGCTGGGAAGAATTCAGCGTGCCCTATCGCCAGGGCATGAACATCATCTCCTGCCTGCAAGCGATCCAGCGCAACCCGGTGAACAAGGCCGGGCAGCCGACCCAACCCGTGGTCTGGGAGAGCAACTGCCTGGAAGAGGTCTGCGGCGCCTGCACCATGGTCATCAACGGCAAGGTGCGCCAGGCGTGCTCGGCCCTGGTCGATAACCTGACCCAGCCGATCAGTTTGGAGCCGTGCCACACCTTTGCGGTCGTTCGCGATCTGATTGTGGACCGTTCGCGCATGTTCGAGACGCTGAAGAAGATCAAGGGCTGGGTGCCCATCGACGGCACCTATGACCTGGGTCCCGGCCCCAAAATGAACGAGGCCGACCGGCAGATTTCCTATGTGCTCTCGACCTGTATGACCTGTGGCGCCTGCCTGGAAGCCTGCCCGAATGTGAATGACTCGACGCCGTTCATCGGGTCGTTCGCCCTCAACCAGGTGCGCCTGTTCAACAGCCACCCCACCGGCGCCATGATCGCCGAGGAGCGGCTGGAGGCGCTGATGGACGAGGGCGGCATCGCCTACTGCGACAACGACCAGAACTGCGTGCGCGTCTGCCCCAAGGGCATCCCGCTTACCGACAGCATCGCCGAGATGAACCGGCAGGTCAACTTCTACGCGATCAAGAGCATCCTGAACAAGTAGGCTGCTCGCCACAACGCGCCGCCCCGGCGGTCCTGACCCGGTTCTGGGACCGGTCAATGGACCGCCGGGGCGGCGCGTGTTCTCTTTCAACCGGCGCGCAGCTTAGCTACGCATGACCACGCGGCGATAGCTTTCGCCGTAGGGCACGCCGGCCAGGGCGCCGGTCTCGGCGGCGCGGGTACGGATGCGCTCGGCCAGTTCCTCCGGCGGGCCGATCTGGCTGGCGTGGTGCTTGAGCGCCGCGATCTTTTTGTCCAGTGTCTCCGTAATGTCGCTGACCACGTTCGGCTGATCCGATCCCCAGAGGTAGATCTCCTTCACCTTGTGCGGCTCCAGACCCTCCTCGGTGATCTGCTCCGGGTATTGCAGGGGATCGCGCGCCGTGGGATAGATGGCGTCGATGGTCGCCGTGCCGACGGCGCGGTGGTCCGGGTGGTTGATGAACTGGTTGTTGTAGAACATCGTTAGCGGATCGTGAACCATCACCGCATACGGGCGGTAGCGCCGGATCAGGCGGGTGATCTCGCCGCGCAACTTCAGATCGGGTTGGACCAGGCCGTCCGGGAAGCGCAGGAAGACGACCTCCTCGACGCCCGCCTCACGCGCCGCCGCGACTTGTTCTTGCTCGCGGGTGTTCGACAGCCGCGCGTTGGTCATCGTCTTATCGGCGGTGCCTTTGTCGCCGCTGGTGACCACCACGTAGACGACATGGAGGCCCGCCGCCACCCATTTGGCGATGGTGCCCGCCGAGCTAAACTCCGCGTCGTCGGGGTGCGCGCCGATCAGCAGCACGGTGGTAGGGCTGTCCGGTTGGCCTTCGACAGGGGGCGCTTGCGGCGGGCCGACCACTTCCAGCGGGGCGGGGGCGGGCAGAGTCGCCGCCTGGGACTCCGAGACCCCGGTTGTATTCGTTGCATCGCCGGTACCGGCGACGATTTCACCACTTTCAGATTGTGCCATTCTCACTTTGCGGCCTCCTGCCCGGGGGCTGAGGCCGCACTGCCTCCTTTCAGGTTGCGATTACTCATGATGCGGATTGCGGCGGCGGGCCGGGCGCTGCGGGCCGTTCATCGCCGATCAGGCTGAAATCGGTCTCGGTGGCGCCTAGCTCGCGCAGCAGGGCGCGCACTTCTTCATGGCGCGGCGTGGGGCCGACCGTGACGACCACCCCGCCTTCGCGCACGCGCTGCTCCAGTTGCTGGGCATGGGCCTCGGTTAGCCCCACGCCGGTCAGCACGCCGACGATGCCGCCGGTGCTCGCGCCAACCACCGCGCCGCCGAGGGCGGCCATCAGCGGCCCGGCGGCGAGAAGTGGCCCCAGCCCCGGAATCATCAGGACACCCGCCCCGAGCAGCCAGCCGCCCAGGCCGCCCAACACGCCGCCAACCGTGGCTCCGGTTGAGGCGCCCTCGTGGCCCGCTTCTTCTTCCGCCTCCGGTACGGGGTCATTCATAATCACGCTGACATCCGCCGGAGCAAAGCCGCGCGCTTGCAGCGCCTGGATCGCGGTTGCGGCCTGCGCCCGGTCGACGAAGACGCCCACCGCCATTTCCGATGACATAATCTGTTCCTTCGTTCGCTATAGCCGCGTCGATTTGGGCCGGTGCAGTTGCCGCCAGCGGCGTTGGCGCTCGACCAGGATCTCGATGTTCTCCCAGGTATCGTTGCCCTGCTCGGCGCGGGCCTCGATCACCCAGGGTTCGATGCGCTCCCAGAGCGGTCCGGTATCGTTCAAGACATCAAACAGCAGATCTTCGCTCAGCAAACCGTGATCGATCAGCGCGCCGACCAGTTCCCAGTAGCCCAGGACACTGTCCAGCCGATTGCGTTCCTGTGTGCCGGCGGGATAGCGGTGGCTGACCTCGCTCCAGGGACCGGGGCGAAACTCACGCAAGAACCAGTTCTCGTTCTCCAGGAACCGGGGTTCTTGCCGGGTGCGGAATAGTTGCAACATTAGCTTGGCGTCTTCATGGGTAGGGATGCCCATACTCGCGTGTGCCTCCTGCCTGTGTGATTCGCGTGCCCAGGAGAGCGGAACAGGTGTTGTCCTGCCGGGCGCCTGGTGTGTCGCAGCGCACGGGCTAACTGGGATTCGCTGCCGGATAGAGGCAGATCAATTTTTGTGCCGCCCTGTGACAAAATCGCTGTTTTCCCGGCGCGGGTCCCGGTACATCGCGTATGGTTTGTACAGCCCGGCAGCCGGGCGCTCCAGCAGGGCCGGCCCCTATAGGTCCGATTCCCGACTTAGCAACGAGCGCGGTACATCGCGCGACGGATTGACACCGGCTAGGGCGCTGTGCTAGAACTGAGGCAACCGAATCGCGAGAAGGCAATGATGGAGACCCAGTAGGGCCGGAGCGGTAACCAGGCAGAGAGCGCGCGGGTGGTGTGAGCGCGCGGCGACCTCCGGCGGCGAATTACCCTCTGGAGCCTGTGGCTGAACGCGGCATGAGCCGCTGGTAGGCTGCTCACGGGAGCGCCCGTTACCGCGCCCCGCGTCCCCGACGCGGTGAGGTCCCGCGCCGCGAGGCGGGGACGCAAGCACGGTGGTACCACGAGCCGGTCTCCGACCCTCGTCCGCGCAAAGGCGGGCGGGGTTTTTTATTGCCCTGAACAGGAGCAGCGATGCGGTTTTTCTTAAGCGACGATTTGCTGGCGCGGGCGCCCGACTATATGGTGGCGCTGGTGGTGGCGCGCTTCATGAAGGCGCCCGGCGCGGCGGCGGATTGGGCCGCCGGGTTGCTGGCCGATGCGGCGGCTACGTTGCCGGAGCGGCTGGCGCCACCCGCGCTAGGCGTGGACCCGGCCAATCCGGTCGCGCTAGTGCGCGCCGACCCGCGGGTGACCGTCTGGCGCGAGGCGATGCAAGGGCTGGGGATCAACCCCAACCGCTACCCCGGCAGCATCGAGGCGCTGGCGAGCCGCGTGGTCAAGGGCGGCCAGATACCCTCGGTGACACCGCTGGTCGACCTGGCAAACACGGTGGCGTTGCGCCACGTGGTGCCGCTGGGCGCGCACGATCTGGATGCGCTGCCCGCCGACCTGGGCGTGCGCCTCAGCCGCGCGGGCGACACGTTTGCCACCGAAGGGGAGATCGAAGCCGTCCCGCCCGGCGAGCCGGTCTACGCGGCGGACCAATCCGTGCGCACGCGCCGCTGGATCTGGCGGCAGGCCGAACAAGGCCGCATCACGGCGGAGACCACGCGGCTGTTGTTTCCGCTCGATGGGTTTCATGGGCAGACCGACGGCGTGGTGCTGGCGGCGGCACAAGATCTGTACGATTTGCTCAGTAGCCTGGGTCCCGCCAGCCTGGCCCTCTACCGGCTCGACGCCGGATGCCGGGCTGTCGAGCTAATCGACATACCGAATGTGACGGAGCCGGATGTGCGGGCGCTGCCCATTGCCGGCGACCTGCGCGCTCAGTTCGCGCGCCTGGCCGCAGCGCCACGAGTGACGATAACGGGCACCTCGCGTGCCCCGGAACAGGAGAAGACAATGACCGATCCCCAAACCGCGCCCCCGCCACCCGCGGGGGCGGTGCGCACCGACGAAGCCGGCATCCAGGAGGTGCTGGAGCGCGGTGTCGAGATTATCGAGGTCCGCGCCGATCTGGAGAAGGCACTGCGCTCCGGGCGCCGCCTGCGGGTCAAGCTGGGCATCGACCCCACCGGTCCGCGCATCCATATCGGACGGGCTGTGACGTTGCGCAAGATGCGCCAGTTTCAGCGCTTGGGCCACCAGGCTGTGCTGATCGTGGGCGATATGACCGCGCTGATCGGCGACGCCTCGGATAAGGACGCCGAACGGCCCATGCTGACCAGCGAGCAGGTGCGCGAAAACATGCGCACCTATGTGCAGCAAATCGGCCTGATCGTGAATGTCGATACGGCCGAGTTCCAGTACAACAGCACCTGGCTGGACGCACTCAGCTTTAAAGATGTCATCCAGCTTGCCAAGCACTTCAGCGTGGCCCAGATGATCCAGCGCGAGAACTTCCGCAACCGCTGGGACGAAGGCGAGCGCATAGGGCTGCACGAACTGCTCTACCCGCTGATGCAAGGCTACGACTCGGTGGCGATCAAGGCCGATGTGGAGTTGGGCGGCACCGACCAGTTGTTTAACGTAATGGCCGGGCGCAAGCTGCAAGAAGTGTACGAGCAGAAGCCGCAGAACATCCTGCTGACCGGCATGGTGCTGGGCCTCGATGGGCGCAAAATGAGCACCAGTTGGGGCAACGGCGTGTTCATCAACGATGCGCCGGTGGACCAGTACGGCAAGATGATGTCGGCCGGCGACGAGTTGATCGTGCCCTACCTGGAGTCTTGCACCGATGTGCCGATGGCCGAGGTGCGCACTATCGCCGCCGATCTGCAAAGCGGCAAGGCACACCCCAAGGACGTGAAAAAGTTCCTGGCCTGGCAGATCGTCAACCAGTACCATGGGGCCGATGCCGCCAACTTTGCCCAGGCCGAGTTCGAGAAGGTCTTCGAGCAGCGTAGCGCGCCGAGCGACATCCCCGCGGTGACGGTGCCCGCCGTCGAGACGCGCGTGGTCGACCTGCTGCTGGCGACGGGCCAGGCGCCGAGCAAGGGCCAGGCGCGCCGGGTGATCGAGCAGGGCGGCGTCGAGATCGACGAGCAGCGCGTCACCGACGTGAACGCGACCGTGCTGCCGCGCGACGGCATGCTGATCAAGTTTGGCCGGCGCAGCTTTGTCCGCCTGCA
>JAICKM010000694.1 GCA_025927935.1 Chloroflexia bacterium
AGCACACGGGCCAGCCCGCCTTGACATAGCGTGTATACTGAAGAGGTAGGGTATATGCCTCTCTGGAGTCCTTCCCCGGACTCCTCGTCGCGTGCCGCCGCGTTCCTCTTCACGCTCCCGGCTTGTGTGTCCCTTCGCATGAATGTCCGAAGACGCCGCGGTGCCCGTTATGCGCGGGGTACCGCCGATCAGCGGCGCCCGGTTTGACCACCGGCGTCGCCGGCGCAGTATCGATCCGTCACCAAGCCGCCATTGCCGGCAGCCGGGGCCGCGGACGCCACGATCCTTGCGGATCGCCCGGCGCGCGAACCCCGGTCACTCAGCCCATAAGGAGCTATCGCGATGATTACGACTGAACAACTGGCGGCCGCGCACGCCTTTCTTGCCACCTGCGCGCCCGCCAATGCGTTGCGCCTACGACCGCCCACGCAGACCCAGCGAAGCTGGCAAGCCCAACTCCAGACCGCGCAGGCCGCGCGCCATGCGGCACGCACCACCATGCAGGATCTGTGCGGCACGCGCGCGGTGTATCAAGAAGCCATTGCGGCCGCGCAAGCGAGTAACAAACTAGGATAAGCAGCGCGCCCGGCGGCGGCCCTGTCCGCCCCGCCTGCTCGGCGGGGCCAGGAGCGTCGCGGCCCCGCTCACCCCACACCGGCGGGGCGCCTCGCACGATGCGCCCCGCCGGTCCGCGTACTGACTCGCGCATTCCCGGCTGACGGATAGGCGGCGTTGCGCTGCCGTCTCAGGCCGCTTGCCGTCCTCTGCTATACTATGGGCAGAGATCTCGATGGGAGACCCCGCGCAACATTCGCTGCCACCGGGGTAGTATGTTATGTCAATCCTACCGACTCGCGATTGGAACTCCGCCCGCACCTGGGTGGCCGTGGTCGGCACCCTGGAGTGGCAGAACCAGGAAATGTTCGACTCGTTCCCTAAAGAAAAGCGCCGAGATGCGGCGCTGGTGCGCTTTTTTCAGCAGGCGGGCGTGCCCGTCGGCCAGATCGCCTACCTGTGCGACCGCCAGGCCCGCTATGCCCAGATCGCGCGGACGTTGCCGGCCCATTTCGCCCAGGCCCAGCCCGGCGATTTCCTATTTGTGTACTATTGCGGCCACGGGTACAAGCTGGACTCCGGCGAAGCGTGCATGGCCTGCTATGATGCCGGGGCCGAGGGCTGTCCTGATTGGTCGATGGCGAGTCTGCCCGCTCTGATCGAGCAGCACTTCCCCGGCGACCACGCCTTGATCGCTGCTGACTGCTGCTACTCCGGCTGCCTGGCCGGCGCGGTGACGGCGCAGCGCGGCCGGGTGTCTTACGCCTGTCTAACCTCGTCGCTCGCCAGCGAAAGCTCCACGGGCAACTGGACTTTTACCGAGGGACTGCTGGCGGGGTTACAGGGCCAAGCCTTTGCCGACGCCGACGACAGCAGCACCATCACCCTGCAAGAACTGGCCGCCCAGATCCTGGCCGATCTGGCGTTTGCCGACGAACAACTGGCGAGTTTCGTGACCACCGGCGCCTTTAACCCGCAAATGGTCCTCGCCCCGGCCCGCCGCAAGCCGGCCCCACAGGTCGGCCACCGGGTCGAGGTGCGCGCCGACGGCGAGTGGTATCGCGCCCAGATCATCGACGCGTCCGGAGACCAGTTCAAGGTCCACTATTACGGCTGGGAGGCGACCGACGACGAGTGGGTGATGCCCGACCGGATGCGGCAAGTCACCCCGGTCGAGTACCCGGCCGGCACAGCCGTCGAAGTGAAATGGAAGCGCCGGTGGTACCCGGCCACCGTCCAGGCCGTGCAGAGCGGCATTCACTACATCCAGTACGACGGCTACGACGCGGCATGGAACGAGTGGGTGGCGGGGAAGCGCATCCGGTTGCCGCCGGAGTAGAGGTTTCGGAGTAACCGGGTGCGGGATAACCGCCTCTCGAACAGTCAGTTAGGCTGGCCCGCAGGCGTGGTGGCCGGCACAGGGCGCGCTGTCGATGCCATCTGGCGCTGGATAAAGTTCTCGCGTAGCACGGCTTTTTGGATCTTGCCCGATGGAGTCTGGGGAAAGGATTCGACGAAGATCCAATGGCGCGGGATTTTATAGGGCGCCAGATGCTCGCGGCAGAAGGCGCGGAGTTCCTGCCCGGTGGGGACGGGGCCGGACGCGGGGCGAATGAAGGCGGCGACGACTTCGCCGTACTTCGCGTGGGGGATTCCGACCACCGCCACGTCCCCTACCCCCGGATGCCGATGGAGCACCTGTTCGATCTCGCGAGGCGCGATATTCTGCCCGCCGCGGATGATCATGTCCGCGCGACGGCCCTCCACGCGGCAATAGCCCCGTGTATCCATGGAGCAGATGTCGCCGGTGTGCAGCCAGCCCTCGGCATCCACCGTTTTCGCGGTCACTTCCGGCATGTCTAGATACCCGGCCATCACCTGGTAGCCGCGCGCGCATAACTCGCCGGGCGTGCCCGGCGGCACGATGGCGCCCGAGACAAGGTCGATGATCTTCACTTCGACCTGCGGCAGCGGTTGCCCAATCGTTTCGGTCTTGTCGGCGCCGGTATCGTCGCGCCGGGTCTGCGTGAGAATGCCGGACGCTTCGGTCTGGCCGTACAGGATGCTGCAAGGAGCCTTGAATATCGTCTCGATCCGCCGGGCCAGGTCCGCTGAGACAATGGCCGCGCCCACGGCGACCGTGCATATGGAAGAAAGATCGTAGCGGGCAAAGTTGCGGTCTTCCATCAGCGCGATGAACATCGTCGGGGCGCCGGCCATCACATTCACCCGCTCTGTCGCGATCAGTTGGAGTACGAGGCCGGGGTCGAAATTCACGAGAATTTCCGTGGCCCGGTAGGCCAGCGCGCTCAAGCTACTGATCACGCTACCCCCCACGTTGAAGAGAGGCAGGAAATTAATCCAGATCTGGCCGTCGTGGGCGCCGAAACGCTGCGCGAGCAGCCGCCCATTGTTGGTGATCCCCCGGTGACTAAGAAGCGCGCCCTTGGGCAGTCCCGTTGTGCCGGACGTATAGAGCAAGAGCGCGGGATCCGCGGGCGCCACCTGGGGCAGGCGCTGGGTGGGCGACGCGGTCGCGCAAAAGTCCGGCCAGGTCTCAAAGAAAAGGCGTTCGCGCAAATCGGGCAATTGCGGTCTCACCGCGGCGAGGAATTCCGCCATGGGCACCCTGCGATACTCGGAGAGGAGGAAGATACCGCGCGCTCCCGATTGTCGGAGGACATGAGCCAACTCGCCGGGGCGATAGGCCGGATTGATGGGCACGAGGGTGAGGCCGGCCAGCGCGGCGCCATAGCGCAGGAGCTGCCACTCGGGGATATTGGGCGCCCAGACCGCGATCCGCTCGCCGGGCGCGAAACGCCCCAAGAGGGCGCGCGCTACTTCCTCGGTCTGCTGAAGAAGGGCCGCGTAGGTCCACGACCGGCGGACGGCATCCGCACGCTGGCCGGCCACCAGCGCAACCCGGCTCGGCACGGCGGCGGCTGCGGCACGCAAGAGATCACCAACCGTCGATTCGACGATAGGCTCGGAGTCGTCAGCCGGCCAATAAGACTGGGTTAGGGCCACCATGTGATCTCCACACTATACATGCCGCCAGATCGGCAAGCGCCCACGACTCGCGCTAAATCCGCCACGGGCGCTGCATTCGGCAACGCCCTCATCACGGGCCGGCGCATGGCGCGTTCAGGCTTTCCGCAGCGGAGCATCAGGCGCGGGCGCCCGGCGCACGCCGCGCCGCAGATCGCGCCACGCGCCGCGCAGGATGAGGCCGGCCATCAGCGCGGCGATCGTCCAGCCCAGCACGCCCGCG
>JAICKM010000439.1 GCA_025927935.1 Chloroflexia bacterium
ACAAGCTGCGCGAAGTAGGTCACGGTCGCCTGCTGGTCGGGGGTCAGGGTGAGGCGGCGGGCGGCGACTGCTTCGGCGGTGGTGTCCTGCGCCGGGGGGAGGGTGGCTTCGACGGCCGTATCGGGCGCGCCGAGCGCCAGCAGCGCGTCCAGTTGCCGCCGCTGGAAGCCGACAATCAAGTCCGCGCCGATGGCGATCACGGGCACGCCGCGCTGCCCCGTGCGGGCGATCACGTCTCGCGCCGCCGCTTCGTCAGCCTCCACGTCGATCTCCGTGAAAGGCACACCCCGGCGGGCGAGGTATTGCTTGGCCTTGCCGCACCAGTGGCAATCGCTCGCGGTATAAATCGTTACCGGCGGGAAAATCCGCGTGCCGGCGCCGCTATTCCCTACGGCTGTATTCATGCTTGCCCCTCTCGCAGCTTAACGGCATTCTTAAGTCTTATATTAATTAGATTAACACTAATGCGAATATAATGCAATATCTTGCCCCTCATACTTTGGAAGTATTTATCTTCTAGTCAAGGAGTCACGCTGGAGCATAGCCGGGCGGGCTTGTCGCTACAGGGGTGTGAGATCTGCTCCGGTGGCGCTTTGTCGGCACATGGACTCGCCCGCGTGGCTTATAATAGCGACAAGGAGGCAGCCCGGACAGTTCGGCTGATAGGTGATCGGCCAGAATACGGGCGGCAAGGATAAGACCGCCAATGAATGCTGTTGCACAGGTAGCATTATGGAGGAGGTAATGGGAACGATGGTTACGGATCCCCGTGTGGCTGCGGTGCGCCGGGAATTGCCGGCGGCGGAAGGCCAGGTCTATCTGAATTCAGGTACGGCGGGGCCGCTACCCCGGCGCACCGCGGAAGTCATCGCAGCGGAGAACGCGCGCCAGTTGCGGGCCGGGCGGGCCACCATCAAGACCTACTTCGACGAGTACCTGCCCATGCAAGCGACAGTGCGCGCCCGCTTCGCCCGCTTGTTGGGGGCTGATGTTGATGAAATCGCCCTCACCCACCACACAACCGAGGGGATGAACATCGCCTGCTGGGGTCTCAACTGGCAGCCGGGCGACGAGATCGTGACGACGAGCCACGAGCACGAAGGCGGGCTGCTGCCCGCTTACGCGGTGGCGCGGCGGTTTGGCGTCACCCTGCGCGTCGTGGATCTGGATCGCGGCGGCGAGGATATTGCCGGGGCCATCGCCGCCGCGATCACTTCACGCACCCGCCTGGTGGTCGTGTCGCATGTGGCTTTCACTACCGGCGCGGCGCTACCGGTGGCCGCCATCGCCGCTGCGGCGCATCGCGTGGGCGCCTACGTAGCCGTGGACGGCGCGCAATCGTGTGGGGCCATCCCGGTGGATGTCCGCGACCTCGACGTGGACTTCTACGCCGTGCCGGGGCAGAAATGGCTGTGCGGGGCGGAGGGCGTGGGTGCGCTCTATGTCCGCCGCGAGCGGATACCCGAACTACTCCCGACGTTTGTGGGCTTTTCCTCCATCCGCGACCAGGAGTCGATGGACCTCTCCGGCTACTTCATGCCCGCTGCCGGGGCCGCCCGTTACGAGCAAGGTACTCTCTACTGGCCGGGGCTGTTCGGCATGAACGAAAGCCTGCGCTGGCTGGAGGAAGATGCCGGCTGGCCCTGGATTTACGAGCAAACGGCGGCGATCACCGACCGCTGCCGGTCCATGCTAGGTGGGCTGCCCGGCGTGACCATCCACACACCCGTGCCGCATGGATCGCTTACCGCGTTCAGCATCGCCGGACTGGACCCGCAGGCGACCGTGACCCAGCTAGCGGAGCGCGGCATTATCATCCGCGCCGTCCCCTTTTACAACTGGTTGCGCGTGTCTACCGCTTTCTTCAACACCGACGAGGATCTGGATCGGTTGCACGACGCGCTGCTGGACCTGCGCGCGGCGGGGGCCTGACGGACAACCCCCCCGGCGGACAAATGAAACGGGCGCCCCGGTGGCTGATCGCCGGGGCGCCCGTTGTGTTGTGCGGATACGCGTTTATTTACCGTTGAGCGCGGCCGCCGCCGTCATGAGGTCATTGGTGTAGGCGTTTTGCGCCGGCTTGGTGATGACGTTGAACTTGAGGGCGATGTCAGCCGTGGTCTGGAACTTCGTGGGATCCACGAACCCGATCTTGGTTGCGTCCAGGCCCTCAGGTTGGACCAGTTTCGCCACTTCGCGCATCATCGAGACCTGGTGATTGCGGTCGGTGGTCGACTTGTCGGCGCGCTTCATGACCGAGTCCACGGCATATGCCTGGTCCTTCACCGCATCCTGCCAGCCCTTCTGCGAGGCGGCCAGGAAGCGCGTCAGCATGTCCTTCTTGTCTTTCATGGTCTGCTCGGTTACGAAGACATGGTCTTCGAGCATGCCCACGCCTTCCTGGTTGTAGCTGATGACGTTGAGGTCTTCGGGCTTCAGCCCGGCTTCCAGCACCACGTTGTACTCGTTGTAGGTGGTGGCCGAGGCTGCGTCCAACTGGCCGTTCAGGAACGTGTCCATCTCGAAGCCCTGCTTGATGACGGTCATGTCCTTGTTGTTGTCGATGCTGTTGTCAAAGTGGTACTTGTCCATCAGCGCGCGGAACTCGAACTCGTTACCGCCGGTCCAGACGCCGACTTTCTTGCCCTTCAGGTCGGCGGGGCTGTTGATGCCCGCGGATTTCTTGCTGATCAGGTAGAGGCCGCTGCTCTGGTAGAACTGGCCGATGTCCACCAGCGGCTGGCCCTTGTCCCGGTTGGCGAGCAGGCTCCCCACCCAGTCGATGCCCGCGTCGGCGGCGCCGGTCAGCACTTTCTGCGAGGGCACCACGTCGGGGCCGCCCGGCAGGAGTTCGACATCCAGGCCCATATCTTTGTAGTAGCCTTTGTCGGCCGCCACATAGTAGCCGGCGAACTGCGCTTGGTGCAGCCACTTGAGTTGCAGCCGCATCTTGTCCAGCTTGCCGGTCGCCGCGGGCGCCGGAGTATCCGCCGCGGGGTTCGCTGCCGGGGCGGCCACGGGCGTATTGGTCGGGGCGGCGGTGTCGGCGCCGCACGCGCTCAGCACGCTGCCGGCGGCCAGCGCCAGCAGCAACGCAGATGCCATGTGCCTTCGGATCTTCATGCCCTCTCTCCTCCTTTGATTGCGATGGACCACACTGCACGCGCGGGGCTGCTACCGGTCGCGGGCACCACCCTCCCAGGGTACCGCGACCCGCTCGACCAGGCTGATAGCCAGGTAGAGGAAGAGTCCCGCCAGCGTGACGATCACCACGCCGCACCAGGCGAGCGCATAATCGTTGCCTTGAATGTTGTTGGCAATCAACTTGCCGATGCCGCCCGCCGAGTTGAAAAACTCGGCGACGACCGCGCCGATCATGGATGCGGTGGCGCCCACCTTGAGCGCACTGAACACATAGGGCAGGCTGTTGGGCAGCCGCAGTTTGAGAAACGTCTGCAACGGGGTAGCCGCGTAGCTGTACATCAGGTCGAGCGCGTTGTTGTCCAGCGCGGTGAGGCCCTTGTACGCGCTGATCACCATCGGGGCGAAGGTCATCACGGCGACCACGGCGATACGCGTCGGCTGGTCGAACCCGAGCCAGCGCGTGACAATCGGCGCGAAGGCCACGATGGGGATCGAGTTGGCCGACACCGCCAGCGGCATCAGCCCGCGCCGGGTGGCGTCGAAATGCACAAACAGCGTCGCCGTCAGGAAGCCCACCACGGAGCCGATCAGCAGCCCGCCCACCGCCTCGCCCAGCGTGTACCACGTGCCGATCCAGAGATCGCGGGTGCGTTCGGTGAACGACTGCGCGATCTGGCTGGGCAGGGGTAACTGGAAGGTCTGGATATTGAGCAGGGCGTGGATCACCTGGGTTTGCCAGAGGATCAGCACGGCCACGAACACCAGCACCGGCGGCAGTACCGTCTTCCACCAGCCGCCACGGGCTTTGCGCGTCGGGCCGGCCTGGGCCTCGGTTCCGATCATGCGCCGCCTTTCTGCCCGCGTGCCCGCCGGAACTCCGGCTGCCACGGCACCACGATCCGCTCCACCAGCGACACCAGGCCGAAGAAGAGCATACCGATAATCGCCGCCTCCAGCACCAGCGCCCAGAGCTTGTCGCTGCCGCCGTAGCTGTTGTACTGCAACGAGAGGATCAGCACGCCCAGCCCGGCGTTGCCGCCCATCAACTCGGCCACAATAGCGCCGATCAGGCTGCCGGTCGAGGCAATTTTGAGCGCGTTGAACAGGAAGGGCAGCGAGGCCGGCATGCGCAGCTTGCGGTAGATCTCACCGGTGGACGCCGCGTAGCTGTGCATCAGGTCCAGCGCTCGCGGGTCGCAACTACGCAGGCCGCGCAGCACATTCACCGTCACCGGGAAGAAGGTCAGATAGGCCGCGACGGTGATCTTGAGCAGCGTCTCATCGCGGATGATGCCGTAGAGGATCGGGGCCAGGGCAATGACCGGCACCATCTGCGAACCGATGATGTAGACGTAGAAGCTACGCTCAACCCAGGGCGTGCGCGACACCAGCACGGCCAGCGCGTAGCCGATGATCGCCCCGATAAGGAAGCCGACGAAGGCGTTGCCCAGCGTCACCGCGCCGGCAGCCAGGAAGCTGTCGCTGTTGGCGATGAAGGCTTCCAAGACCTTGTGCGCGTAGGGCAGGTAGCTCTGCGCCTGCTTGTATGCGAAGGTGCCTTCTTCCAGCCCGTTGAGGCGCACGAAGGCGACCCCTTCCCACAGCGCCACGATGACGACTACTGTGAGTACGGGCGCCACCAGGCCGCCGAGCCGGGCCGGGCGCCGGGTTACAGCCGGGACCACTTCCGCCGGGGCCGGCGGGGCGGCGGTCAGCGGGCGGGCCACTAATGCGCCTCCCGCAAGTACTCACGCACCTCCGAAATCAGCTCAAAATAGCGCGGCAGTTCCCGCGTGTCGTAGTCGCGGGTGGGCGGCAGATCGACCGGCACGAGGCGCGCGATGCGCCCCGGTCGCGCCGACATGACCACTACGCGCGTGGAGAGGAAAACCGCCTCGGCGATGCTGTGGGTCACGAAGACGATGGTCGTCTTCGTCTCGCGCCAGATGGTCAGCAGTTCGGCGTTCAGCCGCTCGCGGGTCATCTCGTCGAGCGCGCCGAACGGCTCGTCCATGAGCAGGATCGATGGGCGGAAGGAGAGCGCCCGCGCGATGCTCACCCGCTGTTGCATGCCGCCCGAAAGCTGCCAGGGGTAGTGGTTCTGAAACTCACTGAGGCCGACCAGGTCGAGCAAGGCCGTCGCGCGCTCCTTGCGGGTGGCGGCGGGCACTTTCATGATCTCCAGGGGCAGCTCGACGTTGCGGATCACGCTGCGCCAGTCGTAGAGCACGGGGGCTTGCGGCACCAGGCCATAGTCGCGGTTGCGCCGGGCCTCGCCGGGCGGCTTGCCCTGGATGCGGATCGTGCCCGTGGTGGGCTGCATCAGGTCGGCGATCAGGCGCAGCAGCGTGGTCTTGCCGCAACCGCTGGGGCCGATGAGCGAGATAAATTCGCTGGGCGCGATGTCCAGCGAGACATCGGTGAGCGCAAGCGTGGCCTGCCCACCCTGCCCGGCATAGCGCATACTCACATCTTGCAGACTGATCGCGGGAGCCGTGGAAACAACGCTAGCCAAGGGCAACCTCTATGCACGCTGTGAGGGGGAAAGCCGGCCATCCACGTCCCGCCCGGCCGCGGGACCCCGCCGCCCGTCCGGCCTGCCTGAGGTCGGGGCGCGCTTCGCCCAACAGAATACCACAGAATCCGCGATTCCGCTACTGGGTGAAACGCCGGACGCGCGGTCTAAGATGGAATAGTGGGCGACCCCGCCCACTTTGCCGTGTAGGGGCTGGTTTCAAACCGGCCTGGCCGCCCATCAGAATCATTCTGATAGATGAACAGGTTGATAAACAGTAGTCACTTTACGCGGCCATCCCGGTGGGGGGGGGGGGGCGGCCCCGCCGCGCCCCCCCCACAGTGTAGGGGTTTGTAGATCAGAGCGGAGTCA
>JAICKM010000399.1 GCA_025927935.1 Chloroflexia bacterium
CGGCGCTGGGCGAGGCGTTCGGAGTGCGTACGGCGTGGCACGGGCCGGGCGATGTCTCCCCGGTGGGCCACGCGGCCAACCTGCACCTGGACCTGGCCTGCCACAACTTCGGCATCCAGGAGGTGATCTCGTTCGGCGAGGCGCTGTATGAGGTCTTCTCCGGCATCCCCGAGCTACGCAACGGCTACCTGTGGGCCAACGACCGGCCAGGGCTGGGCATCGACATCGACGAGGCCAAGGCCGCCAAATATCCGATCAGCGTGCAGCCGATCGGGTGGACCCAGAGCCGCTGGCCCGACGGCACCCTCTGGACTCCATGAGGGTTAGGTGCCGCTACCCGTCAGCGTAACCCAGGCGCCGGTGGCGGCGCTCTGGCGCACCGCGTCGATCACGCGCATGTTCGCGATCGCATCGGCGAGCGGCGTGGGCACCGCCGTGTTGTCCAGTATCGCGCGAGCGAACAGATCGGCCTGGATGGTGTACTGGTCGCAGATGTCCAGCACGATCTCCGTGGTTTCGTCGCCGTGCTGATGCCACAGCTTGCAAGGCCGGTCGGGCGGGGCGTTGAAGGGGATCTCGATCTCCACGCGGCCCGTGCTGCCGAAGATGTTCACCCGCTGGTAGGGCGTAAGCTGCGTGCCGCAGGTGAAAGTCGCCGTGGTGGCGCCGAAGTCAAGGATGGCCGACACCAGGCGGTCGGTCCCGAACTGCGGGTCGTATTCCATGAGGCTGCACACGCGCTGTGGCTCAGTGCCGAAGATGAAGCGGGGCACCGAAATGGCGTAGCAGCCGATATCCATCAGCGCGCCCCCGCCGATGGCCGCCATGTTGCGGATGTTGGCCGGGTCGTCGAGGTAATATGAGAAGAAGATCTGGATCGTCTGCACACGCCCGATCCCGCCGCCGGTCACGATCTGCCGGGCGCGCTGCCACTGCGGATGGTGGCGGTACATAAAGGCTTCCATGACCTTAAGGTTAGGGTGCTGCGCTGCGACGGCGGCCAGCGACTCGGCTTCCTCCGCCGTGAGAGCAATTGGCTTCTCGCAAAGCACATGCTTGCCGGCTTCCAGGGCCTTGATCGACCAGGGCACGTGCAGGTGGTTGGGCAGCGGAATGTAGACGGCGTCGATGGCCGGGTCGGCCAGCAATTCTTCATACGATCCATAAGCGTGCGGGATCTCCATCCGGGCGGCCGTTTGCCGCGCCGTCTCCAGGTTGCGCGAGGCAATCGCCGCCACTTCGCCATAGGCACAACGTTGCATGGCGGGGATGACTTTGCCCGTGCCGATGTTCGCCGTACTCAACACACCCCAACGCACCTTGCTCATCCTGCTGCTCCTCCTTGAAGGTAAACCGCCGCTATTGCCGCCCTCACCCGCCCGCCGCCTGCCGCCATACGGGGCCGTCGGGAAACGCATACTCGCGCAGCGACTCGGGGCGCATCTCGATGCTGTAGCCGGGCCGTTGCGGGGGCATGTAGTGCCCGTCGCGGATCGTCACCGGGTCCAAAAAGTGTTCGTGGAGATGATCGACGTACTCCAGCACCCGGTTCTCCAGTGTGCCGCTGACGCAGATATAGTCGACCATCGCCAGGTGTTGCACGTACTCGCACAGGCCCACGCCGCCGGCATGCGGGCAGACCGGCACCCCAAACTTGGCCGCCATCAGCAGCACGGCCAGCACCTCGTTCACGCCGCCCAGCCGGCAGGCGTCGATCTGGCAAAAGCGGATAGCCTGCGCCTGCAACAACTGCTTGAAGATGATGCGGTTCTGCACATGCTCGCCGGTGGCGACACCGATCGGGGCGACAGCGCGAGCAATGGCCGCGTGGCCGAGCACGTCGTCCGGGCTGGTCGGTTCCTCGATCCACCAGGGATCGAAGCGGGCCAGCGGCGCCATCGCGCTGATGGCCTGGCCCACGTCCCACACCTGGTTGGCATCCATCATCAGTCGCCGCTGCGGCCCGATTTCCTCGCGGATGATCGCCGCCCGCCGCAAATCGTCCGCCGGGTTGCTGCCCACCTTGATCTTGAAGTGCGTCCAGCCGCGCTCCAGCGCCGCCCGGCAGAGGGCGCGCAGTTGCGCGTCGGAGTAGCCCAGCCAGCCCGCGGACGTGGTGTAGGCGGGGAAGCCGGTGCTTTCCATCTCGCGGATGCGCTCCGCGCGGGTCGGCGCCAGCCGTTGCAGCATCGCCAGCGCTTCGGACGGGGTGAGCACATCGGTGATGTAGCGGAAGTCGATGCAGGCGACGATCTCCTCCGGCGTCATATCGGCCAGCAGCCGCCAGACCGGCTTGCCCGCAGCCTTGGCCCACAGATCCCACACCGCATTGACCACAGCCCCCGTCGCCAGGTGGATCACGCCTTTTTCCGGCCCGATCCAGCGCAACTGGCTGTCGCCGGTGATCATGCGCCAGAAGCCGCCCATATCTGCGGTGAACGATTCCAGTGTCTTGCCACGCACAAGAGGAGCCAGGGCCTGAATCGCCGCCACGCAGACCTCGGTGCCGCGCCCGATGGTGAAGGTCAGGCCGTGCCCGGCCAGTCCGTCCGGGCTGTCCGTCTCCAGCACGACATACGCCGCCGAGTAATCGGGATCGGGGTTCATCGCATCCGAGCCGGCGTGGGTGCGCGAGGTGGGGAAGCGGACATCCCGTGCGATCACGTTCGTAATGGTAATCGGCACACCAATCTCCTTCTAGATTAGGATCGACGCTTATCGGGACAGGGGCAGCCCAGGCGGCACAACCCGCCGCCGTTCACGATTCGCCTGCCGGAGATGGCTACATCGCCGTGAAGCCGCCGTCCACCGGCAGGGCCACGCCGGTCACGAAGGCGGCATCGTCGGAGACGAGCCAGAGCGCGGCCTGGGCGCATTCCTCGGCAGTGCCTAGGCGGCCCATCGGCTGGGCGGTCGTGTAACGCTCCCAGGCGGCGGCGGGGTCATCCTCCACTTGCGCCGACGCGCGCAACATGGGCGTGTCGATGATCCCCGGACAGAGGGCGTTGACGCGGATGTTTTGCGTCGCATAGTCCAGGGCCAGCGCCTTCGCCAGCATGATCGCGGCGCCCTTTGTCGCGCAGTAGAGCGGCGAATTGAGTTGCGCGACCAGCCCGCGGATGCTGGCGGTGAACAGGATAGCGCCCCCCCCTTGCCGCAACAGGATCGGTACGGCATAACGCGTTGCGTAGGTCAGGGCCTTGATATTTACCGCCAGCAGGTCATCCATTTCGTCGTCCTCGCTGCCGGTGATCGGCTTGGGCAGAAAGGCGCCCGCGTTGCAAAACAAGATGTCCAGCTTGCCGTAGCGCTCCAGGCAGGCGTCGATCATGCGCTCGTTATCGGCGCGCCGGCGCACATCGGCCTGGAAAAAGACAGCCTCGCCCCCGGTCCCGGTGATCCCGGCGATCAGCGCGCCGGTTCCCTCGCTGCGCCGGTCGGCGATCAGCACCTGGGCGCCCTCGCGGGCGAACAGTTCCGCCGAGGCCCGCCCGATCCCGCTGCTGCCGCCGGTGATGATGGCGGTCTTGCCCCGCAGTTTCATCGGCTCCTCCCGCTCCCCTGGCCTAAACTACCGCCACGGGTCGCACCCAGCTTCCGCTGGCCCCGCGCAGTTTCAGCGGCAGGCAAATAAACAAAAACTCGTGCGCGCCCGCCGCGGCCAGGTCTTCGAGATACATCCATTCGATCAGGTGGACCCCCCGGTCGCGCAACATCGCCACGTGGACGGTCTGCGTCCAATCGGTGACGGGTTGCGGCTCGGTGCCCGTCGTATCGCTGCCCAGCACGGCCATGCCCTGGTCGTACAACCAGAGCGCAGCGGCCACACCCACCCCCGGCTGCCCGGCCAGGAACGCCGCGTTGTCCACAGCATACTGCCGCATCTTGCCGGTATGGACCAGTACGGTATCGCCCCGTTGCAGCGTCGTGCCCTGCCGGGCCAGCGCGCTTTCCAGGTCCGCCACCCCGATCTCGTAATGATCCGGCAATTGCGCGACGCCTTTATAGGCGGCCACATCGAGCAGCACGCCCCGGCTCACGATGGGCGGCACGGTCTCGATGCCTTCCGCCGCCATGCCGAAATCGCGCTCAACGTCTTCCAGGCGGTGCCCGCCGTAGATCCGCCCATCCTGGCTGACGTGGTTCAGGGCGTCGATATGGGTCGAAACATGGGGCGTCGCCATCAACACCTCTGTGTAGAACGAGACGCCGTGCCAGTTAACCTCCCGCGCCATATCGCGGTTCGTGCGATACGTCAGCAGCCGGTAGGGCATGAAGCTCTCCTTGCTGGTCTCCGGCATATCGTCGCTTAGCTCGGCCCCCAGGTCATAGACCTGCCCGCGACGGACCAGGCCCGCGGCGTGCACGATCTCGTCGGGCGTGATCCGCCCCAGCGCGCGCTCCTCATCTGTTGCCATGCGTCGGCTCCTCTCCTCAGCCCGAAACGATCAAGATGTTGCCCCAGGGCGTCGTGTCCGCCGTCCGGATGGTGCCTCTGGCCGTGCGCGAAAGCTGCTTCAGCTCCAGGTGCGAGCGCACATCGAGGGGCACGTCGCCCACGATGGCGCGGATGGCTTCGACATGCTGCGGGCTGATCTCGGTCATCTCCTGCGTGATGATCACCCGGTCGAGTGTCCATTCGGCGGCCACGGCGCGCAACACGTCCAGCACCGTGGGGATATTATCCACCAGCGCCAGGTCGATCCGGCTGGGACCTTCGGGCACCGGAAAGCCCCGGTCGCAAATGGTGATGTAGTCCGTGTGCCCCGACGCGGCCAGCAGTTTGCAGATCTCCGGGTGCAGGATACCGCCCTTTTTCACCCTTGCCCCTCCTCTGCCGCGGGCAAGGCATGACCCAGTTGGGCGTAGTAGCGCCGCTTTTGCGCCGCCGTTACCTCCTCGCGCAAGTCCGGGGCCGGGCGCTTGAAGTAGTAGGTCGGCGTGGCCCCCGCATCCCCGTTCCCCGGCAGCACGGCAATCAGTTCCCAGCCTTGCAACCCCAGGGTCGTCAGGCTCGCATCATCCCGTGTCGTATGGTATTCCCAGGTCATCGCGCATCCTCCGCTCGCGCCCAACACTAGCAACTGCCCTCGATAATCAGGCTTGTAGGGGCCGGTTGCAAACCGGCCTGCGGCATTACTTCCCTGACCGGTTAACCTTTGACGGCGCCCACGAGTAACCCGCGCGAAATGTAACGCTCCAGGGCCACGGCCATGGCGATGACCGGGATGATCATGATCAAGATCAACACCGACATGTACCACCACTGCGGCCCGCGGGTCGCGTTTTGCGCCGCGACCGTCAGCGGCATGGTCTGCGCGTTGGCGTTGGACAGGAAGAGGGCCAGCAAGTATTCGTTCCAGGCGAAGACCAGCACAAACAGGAAGGTAGCGACCAGCCCCGGCACGGCGATAGGCAGCACAATCGACCAGAAGATCCGGTAGGTGGACGCGCCGTCGATGGCCGCGCACTCCTCCAACTCCACCGGGATGCTCTGGAAATAGTCGCGCATCAGCCAGATTACGATAGGCAGGTTGGTCGCCACGTAGGTGATGATCAGGGCGGCCTGAGTGTCCAGCAGCCCGAAGCGCTGGAATAGCACGTAGACCGGGATCACCACCGCGACCGGGGGCAACATGCGCTGCGAGATCAGCCAGAAGGCGATATCGTTGTTGCCGAGCGCGCGCTTGAAGCGCCGCCCGATGGTTTGCAGCAACAGCACGAAACAGGCGAGCGCGGCCCCGACCGCGATCGGCCAGGGCACCCCGGCGATGATGGCTGCGGTGCCCAGCAGCACGCAGCCGATAAACACCCCGATCGCGCCGAGCCGGGGCTGGTACTGGAAGCGCACCAGAGCATACGCGGCGGTCGATCCCAGCAGCAGCGCCAGCGTGGCGCTGCTCAGGCCGACCACGACCGTGTTGATATACGGCCGCAGGGTATCGTTCCAGACCGTGCCGAAGATATACTGCCAGGCGTCCAGCGTCGGCTGGAAATCGACGAACGGCACATAGAAGGGGCCGCTGTCCACTTCGATGGGCGTCTTGAACGACGTAACCACGAGCCAGTACAGCGGGAACAAGACCACCAGCGCCCACAACCCCAGCAGCAGGTAGGAGACGACCATCGCCACCGGGGAGGGATCGAGCTGTGAGCGCCGTTGCAGCAGGTTGCGCATCATGTGGCTTCCTCCCGGTGCCGGGTCAGGTTGACGTAAGACACCCCGACGACCGTCACCACGAACAACAGGATGTAGGCGACTGCGGCGGAGCCGCCCAGATCGAGTGTGCGCCAGGCAATATACGAATGGAGCGTGAGCGATTCGGTCGCCGTGCCCGGTCCGCCGTTGGTCAGGATGTTCGGCAGATCGACAATCTTGAAGCCTTCGATCATGCGGATCAAGATCAAGGTGCTGCTGACCGGCACGATGGACGGCCAGGTGATGTAACGGAAGATCTGCCAGCGGTTGGCGCCGTCCACCAGGGCCGCCTCGATGGGTTCGGTCGCCTGGCCTTCCAGCGC
>JAICKM010000950.1 GCA_025927935.1 Chloroflexia bacterium
CCGCCATCGACCAGGCCATGGCGCCGCTGAGCGCGGCCCGCATGCAGCGCCCCGACGCCGCGTTGATCGTGGAGGAGTACGAGAACACCGCCCGCCTGATGCGCCATGCTTGCCGGCGCGGGCAGTGGCTGCTCGAACGGGAGAATGAGGACACGGCCGCCACCCGTCGGACGCTCGACGCCGACCTGCGCGACATCATCCGCGAGTACGAGCGCATCTGGCTGCTGCGTAACCGGCTGGGCGGTTTGGCCGACAGCGTGGGTCGCCTGCAAAAAGCGCGGGCCGACTACGGGATCGCCTAAGCGCCCGCCTATGTCTCCCCAATCTTAGATGCCGTCTCGAACCCGCCCGACCACTGCCACGGCCGGGCGGGTCCTCCGTTCGCGTTGTGAACGGATGGCCGATTCTTACGCAGTTATTAGCTTATTCTGAAGGTTCTCTGTGTATCGGCAGCTATAATGGCCTCTTGCTACCGCAATCTTTGTACACTCGGAGGACCTATTTCCCAATGACAAACTTCTTCTACCTGTTCCGCACTCTACGGCGCGGGGCATTGATCGGCACGCTCGGGACGGCGCTACTCGTGGGCCTGGCCGCCTGCGGGACCGCCAGCGACCCCGCAGGCAGTGCCCCCGCGGCCCCTACCGTCACGGTGGCCGCCGCCGATGCCGCCGCCACGGCGACCCCCAGCATGGACGCCGGCATGGACATGAGTACCATGCCGCCCGACGAGCCGGCGAGCGCCGAGGCCACGCCGACTGTCGCCGCCCCGGCGAGCGGCGCGAGCGCCGGGAACGCGGTCGAGGTGCAGGCGACGCTGCGCGAATGGGCGCTCGATCTCAACCAGACCGAGGTGCCCGCCGGGACGGTGCGCTTTGTCGTCAATAACCAGGGCCGGTTCGCGCACAACTTCACGATCAAGGACGGGAACAACAACGTACTTGGTAAGACGCCCACCTTCGCGGCAGACAAGGGACCCCAGACGGTCGAAGTGACTCTGGCGCCGGGCACCTACACGGTATATTGCAGCTTGCCCGGCCACGCCGCCCAGGGCCAGCAGAATACACTGGTCGTGAAATAGCGGAAAAGGGGTGCTAATCCCCACATAGCCAATCATGTAGCACGCGGAGGCGTGTCCCACCGGGGGCGCGCCTCTTGTCGTTGGTAATCAGCCGGCGGAAGCGGGCGGCGGGGGCAGGGTCTCGACGCGGGCCTGCCCGGCCGTCGCCTCGCGCAGCGCGTCGGTCAGCGGGGCGGCCTGGGCGGCGGGCAACCGGACCTCCAGCGTGACATCGGCGGCGAAGGTCTCGTGGGTCAGGGCGCCGGCATGGGCGGCGATCTGGCGGCGGCTCAGTTCATACGCCGCGTAGGGCACGGTGATCGCCAGCCGGGTATAGTCGATCTTTTCGGTGCGCGGGACTATCGCCAGTACGGCCTTCGCCGCGTCGCCGTAGGCCCGCACGAGGCCGCCGGTGCCGAGCAAGGTGCCGCCGAAGTAGCGGGTGACGACCACGATAATATCGCCCAGCCCGCTGCCGCGCACCACGGCCAGCACCGGGCGGCCCGCCGTGCCCGACGGCTCGCCCGCGTCGCTCTGTCCCTCGGCGGTGGTCGCGCCGTGGCCGATGCGGTAGGCATAGACGTGGTGGCCGGCGTCGGGCAGGGCCGCGCGGATAGCGGCGAGGCAGGCCCGCGCCTCCTCGACCGTGGTAGCGGGCGCGGCGTGCGCGATGAAGCGGGAATTGCTGACCCGGATCTCGGCGGTGGCGGGCGCCGCCGGGACCAGCCGGGGCGCGGCGGGTTCAGACATGGCATCTCCAGCGCGCGGCAGGATCGCCGCGCGCCCCCCGGTATTATAGCACACCGCCGGCCGGGTCGGGCTAATGCTACAGCTTGTTCCCCCTCGTTCATCAATCAAATCTGCTATTAAGCATGATTCTCTTGTTTAGTGGCGGATTCACGAAGTTGATGTTATAATACTTTCCGGCGCTAAGACCACGAGGCGAAATCGGGCGCAACGCCGTTAGACACTCGGCTCGGACACTTACTGCCAGGCCCAAATACTCCATCCACATCAAGAAGGCCGCCTGCTCTACCCTGTAGCAGGCCGGGCACCTGGCCGCAGCAGGGCGCGAAGGCCGGGGTTGAAGTTAAGCTGTGCTCCTGTGGTATACCTCATCCGGCGGTCGTCCGGCCAACGCATTCGCGGGGTACGCTGTCCCTCGGCATTATGCCGCGGTTGCCTGGTCGTGCGTGGAATTGGGCGGTGCGATACGGCTCTGCCGGCAGCGTCCCACAGTGACACACCTCCAGGATAAGACCGCTTTGCAGTATCTAGCCGCGATCATGGTCGCAATATAATCCGTCCCCGCTACCGATTACCATC
>JAICKM010000668.1 GCA_025927935.1 Chloroflexia bacterium
AGCCGCCGATCCGGCCACCGCCGCTCCGCACTCGCAGGCATCCACGCTACGCCCCGGCTTCGGACGGCGCCTGGGCATCGCCCTGTGCCTGGCCCTGGTCGTGGCCTACGCTTTCATGGCCTTCAACCTCGTCCGCAACCCCCAGACCGGCGGCCCGGAAGGATATGTCCGGCAGACCGACTTCCTGATTGTGCTTACCGGGAGTGCCGTCCTGGCGGAAGGTGATCCACAAGCCCTCTATGATGAGCCGGCCCAGACCGCCGCCCAGGCCCGGTTGCTGCGCGCCGTGGGCCGCGAGCCGCTGCGCCTGTTGCCCTTTAATCACCCGCCGTTCGAGGCGCTGCTGACCCGGCTGCTGCAATTAGCGGGACTCACGGCGCCGGGCATCTTCGCCCTCTGGACCGTGCTCAGTTGCGTGGCAATTGGCCTGGCGCTGGTCGCCTTGCGCTGGGCCTGGCCGGTATCCGGCCAGCCGGGGCTGCTGCTGACCCTGGCGGCGCTCACCTTCTTTCCGTTGACCGGCGCCCTACTGCTCGGGCAAAGCACGCCGCTGATCCTGCTCGGCTGGGCCGCCGGGAGCGCGGCGCTGCGCCGCGGCTATGACGGGTGGGCCGGGGTCGCGCTGGCCCTGGCGGCGATCAAACCCCAGGCCGTGCCGGTGCTGCTGCTGGCGTTGCTGCTCATGCGCCGCTGGCGGACCTTGCTCACCTGGACCGTCACCATTGGCGCGGCGGTGCTGGCGGCCATGCCGTTCCTGGGCCTGGATTGGCCGGTGCGCTACCTCCGCTTCGTCCTCGCGGTAGCGGCCTGGCCGCCGAGTCCCGCGCTGGACCCCGCGTTCATGCAGAACTGGCGGGGCCTGTTCATCCGGCTGCTGGGCGACGGCAGCCTCGCCGGCGGGCTGGCCGTCGCTGCCACGGTCCTTTCGCTGGCCCTGGTGGCGCTCATCTGGGCCGGCCCCGGTGCGGCGCGGGCGGCGGGTTGGCGTCCCGGCACGCCCGGCTGGGATCGCCGCTGGGCCATGACCCTCTTTATCGCCCTCCTGGTCAATCCCCACCTGCTGCCGCACGATCTGACGCCGGGGCTGGTGCCCGTCTGGATCCTGGCGGCGGCCCTGCTGCCCGCGGCGCCGCGCGCCGGGATCGCCTGGCTCTGGGCCGGTTGGGTCGCCGGCTTTGCCGCCATGCTGTATAGCAATTTCCCGCTCTCCCCCGCCGTGCTCTGGCTGATCGTGAGCGTCGCGCTATTGCTGTGGCGCATACTCCAACAAAACCCCCCGACCTCACTTTTGGGCTTTCGCAAGGCGTATTAAGCTTGCCCGGCACAAGCCCCCGCCGCGTTCGTCAGCTTGGGACCGTGCAGATTCTAACACAAGTCCAACACAACTTGGTATCAATAACATTGACAATACTCTTATCAAGTCGGTATAATTCGCTTGAAGTTCAGGACTCTTACCGAAAGAGACCGACTGCCGGCTGACCCGGAAAAAAGGAAGCGAAGCAGTGCAAGTCAAAGACTATTATAAGACGCTCGGCGTGGCGCGCGAGGCGACGGACAAAGAGATCCGTTCGGCGTATCGCAAGATGGCGCGCAAATATCACCCCGACGTAAATCCGAATAATAAAGAGGCCGAAGCCAAGTTCAAGGAAATCAACGAAGCCTACGAAGTGCTCAGCGATGCGGAGAAGCGCAAGAAGTACGACAAGTTCGGCGCCGACTGGGAGCAGTTCGAGAAAATGGGCGGGGCGCCCACGGACTTCGATTTCAGCCGCTACGGCGCACCGGGCGGCGGGGGCGGGCGCGTCTACACCGGCGCGGCCCCCGGCGGCGAAGGCTTCAGCGACTTCTTCGAGTCGATGTTCGGCGGCATGGGCGCCCGCGGCGGCATCGGGCGCGACCCGTTTGGCGGCGTGGGAGGCTTTGGCCGGGCGGTGCCCCGCCGGGGCGAAGACTTCGAGCATCCCATCGAGGTGACGCTCGAAGAAGCCTTCAACGGCACGAGCCGCCGCCTGCAAATGCAGACGGAGGATAACTGCCCCACCTGCGGCGGCACGGGCGTGGTGAACAACCGCGCCTGCCCCACCTGTGGCGGCAGCGGCGTCGTGGCCCGCATGAAGACCATCGAGGTCAACATCCCGGCGGGTGTGCACACGGGATCGCGCGTGCGCGTGCGCGGCGAAGGCGGTCCCGGCTCGGAAGGCCAGCCGCGCGGCGACCTCTTCCTGGTCGTCACCGTGGTGCCGCATCCGCGCTTCGAGCGCAAGGGCGACGACCTGAGCGAGACGATCACGGTGCCGTTGTATACGATGGTGCTGGGCGGCGAAACCCGCGTGCCCACATTGAAGGGCACCAACCTGGCCTTGAACATCCCGGCGGGCACGGCCAACGGCCGCACCTTCCGGCTCAAGGGCCAGGGTATGCCGCACCTGGGCAACGCCCAACAGCGCGGCGATCTGCTGGTGAAGGCCGAGGTCGAGTTGCCCGGCCGGCTCAACGACGAGGAAAGACAACTATTCGAACAGTTGCAACGTATACATAAGGAGGCCGGATGATGAGCGAATTCGGCCACGAGGACGAACCGCGTTACGTTATCAGCGTCGCGGCCCAATTGCTCCAGGTTCACCCACAGACCTTGCGCCTCTATGAACGGGAAGGGTTGATCGAACCCGGTCGCAGCCGCGGCCGGATCCGGCTCTATTCCGACCGCGACATCGAGCGCCTGCGCATGATGCAACGCCTGACCAATGACCTGGGCGTGAATCTTGCGGGAGCCGAGGTTATCCTGAATATGCGGCAGGTCATTCTGGACCTCCAGCAGCAACTCGCCGAGATTCGGCGGGAATTAGATATTGACATTTAGGGTATACTGGCCCTGAGCAGCCCATAACGAGGGGCCGGGTATATCAGGTAAGGAAAATAACGCATGCCAAGCAATGGGTTTACCGAGCGGGCGCAGGAAGCGCTGCGCAACGCACAGGAAATCGTGCAGCAAAAACGGCATAGCCAGTTGGATGTCGAGCACATTTTGCTGGCCCTGCTCAAGCCGCGCGATGGCCTCATCTCCAAAATCATCGAAAAGCTGAACGGCGATCCGCGAGCCTTGGCCCGCCGACTCGACGACCAGTTGAACACCAGCCCGCGGCTCTATTCGAGCTATAGCGGCCTGGCGCAGATCCACATCAGTATGCGCGCCCAGCGCGTGGTCAGCGCCGCCGCCGAAGAGGCCGCCAAACTGAACGACGAATATATCGGCGTGGAGCATCTGTTCCTCGCCATCACCGCTGAGCGCGGCGGCACGGCCGCGCGCCTGCTGGGCGAGATCAACATCGACCAGGCGGGCGTCTACTCGGCTCTCCAGGAGATCCGCGGCAACGCGCGCATCACCGATCCGGGCGCCGACGGCCGCTACCAGGCGCTGGAGCGCTACAGCCACGACCTGACCCGCATGGCCCGCGAAGGCCAGTTGGACCCGGTGGTGGGCCGCGAGGCCGAGATCCGGCGCGTCATGCAGGTCCTCTGCCGGCGCACCAAGAACAACCCGGTGCTCATCGGCGAACCCGGCGTGGGCAAGACGGCGATTGTCGAGGGCCTGGCCCAGCAGATCGCCGCCGGCGATGTGCCGGCCCTGCTGCGCAACAAGCGCGTCCTGGCCCTCGACATGGGGTCGCTGGTGGCGGGCAGCCGCTTCCGGGGCGAGTTCGAGGAGCGCCTCAAGGCCGTCATGGACGAGGTGAAGCAGGCCAGCAAGGAGATCATTCTCTTTATTGACGAGCTACACACCGTCGTCGGCGCGGGCGCCGCGGAAGGCGCGCTCGACGCGGCCAACATGCTCAAGCCGGCCCTGGCGCGCGGCGAATTGCAGTGCGTCGGCGCGACCACGCTGGACGAGTATCGCAAGCACATCGAGAAGGATGCCGCCCTGGAGCGGCGCTTCGCCACGGTCTTCGTGGAGGAGCCGACGGTCGAAGCCACGCTGGCGATCCTGCGCGGCCTGCGCCCCCGCTACG
>JAICKM010000118.1 GCA_025927935.1 Chloroflexia bacterium
CCACCGCGTCCACGGAGCGGGCCAGGTGGTCGGCCTCGCTGCCGGTGTGGACGCGCACGCCGGAGAGATCGGCGCCCAACCCGGCCTCCAACTGGCGTTGGACGGGCGCGTCCAGGCGGCTGCCGCGGCGGGCCGCGGCGTCGATGCGCTGGGCCAGCGTCGTATCGGCGGCGGGCGCACCCGCCCCGGCGCTGCGCTGGATCATGCGCTGGCCGGGCACGAACGGTTCGGGCTGGGGCGGGCCGCCGATGGCCTGCGGCGAGCCGGGGCCGAAGCCGAGGCTCGGCGGCAGCAACGCGCCCACGTCCACGTGCATCCCGAACATCAAGTTGTTGCCGCCCGTGTTCACTTCGAGGTGCAACCAGTTGACGCCGGGCACCGGCAACACCCGGCCGTTCAACTGGCCGAGCAGGAAGTCGCGCGCCTGCGGGTCGGTCATCGCCCCACCCAGCGCGCCCAGCCCGATCACGGCGACGGTGCTGACCACGCCGATGCGCTCGCCGGTACCCAGGCGGCTCCAATCGGTGGTCACCCGCTGTAGCGCCTGCGTTTGCAGGGCGGTGAGCGCCTGATCGACGGCGGGGACGGCCAGCACGGCGTCCATGATGTCGCCCGCGCCCGCGGCATGGGGCGTCGCGGGACCGGCGCCCGCCGGCACCAGGGGCGCAGGGGCGGGCGTGGGGGCCGGGGCGGTGGCGGCTGCCGGGGCGCTGCTGCCGGAACTCGCGCTCCCCGGCGCGGTGGGCGAACCCAGCCGGATGCTGGTCAGCGCGGTGCGCAGGCCGGCGGGGTCGAGTTGCTGCTGGATATATTGCGCGGCCATGGCCTGGATCGCGGGATCGAGTTGCAGGTGCTGATCTCCGCCGAGATGATAGCGCGCGGCGGGATCGGGCGCTTGCAGCAGCGAGGGCGGGGTCAGTTGAAAGTCGGGCACGGGCGGCAGGGTGCCGGCAGCGGGGCCGTCGCGCTGGACGGAGACCGGGGCGCCACCGCGCACGGCGCGCTGGACAGCCCGGTTGCCGTGGGTTTGCTGCACGCGCTGCAGCACCGCGCTGCGGACAGGCGTATTGCCACGACCACCCAGGCGCGGATTGCCGATTAAACGGCTGGGGTAGGTAGCGGCTGGTTCCGGGCCGGCGGCGTGTTCCGCGGACGGGCCGGATTGATCGGCATCAGTCTGGCGGCGCTGGACTCGCCTGCGCGCGGCTTCCTCATGATCGTGGTCTTCCGACATGCCGTGTCCCCTTTCCGTACTGCCAGCCCGCCAACCTGGGTGAAAAATGCCTGGTGCCTGCTGTATATCCCTCTATACACTATAAGGAGGCACCGCCTTGCCGGTTACTACTCACACCCAGGTGGGGTGAAACGGGGTTGCTGCGGCGATCCGCCGGGCCAACACACGGCAGACGTTTTCTTTCTCGACGGCAATCAGGCGACGCGCTCCAGACGGCGGGCCAGATGCGCGTAGGGACCGAAATCGGCGGGGGCGATGAGCCGGCCGATCTTCTGATGCTCGCGCCGGGTGGCGTGGACAAGGTGGGCCATGCTGATCGCCGTGCCCGCTTCCACCGCCAGGAACGCCGAGTCGAGCACGATGTTCTTGATATTACCTCCGCTCAGTTTGAACTGGCGGGCCAGGAAGGCCAGATCGAGATCGGGCGCCAGCGGCGCCTCGGGCGGGAAGGTGCGGCGCCAGATCTCCAGGCGATCCGGCTCTTCGGGCATGGGGAACTCGACCGCCCCGCGCAGGCGGCGCAGAAAGGCTTCGTCCAGGTTCTTGCGCAGATTGGTCGCCAGGATGACGATGCCGTCGTACTCCTCCATGCGCTGGAGCAGGTAGCTGATCTCGATATTGGCGTAGCGGTCGTGGCTGTCCTTGACCTCGCTGCGCTTGCCGAAGATGGAGTCGGCCTCGTCGAAGAAGAGGATGGCGTTACTGGTGCGGCCCTCGCGGAAGATCTTCTCCAGGTTCTTCTCGGTCTCGCCGATGTACTTGCTGACGATGGTGGAGAGATCGATCTTGTACAGATCGAGGCCCAGGTCGGTCGCCCGCACTTCGGCGGCCATCGTCTTGCCGGTGCCGGGCTGCCCGGCGAACAGCACGTTGACGCCCTTGCCCGACGACAGCTTGCGGTCGAAGCCCCATTGCTCGAAAACGACGGGGCCGTAACGCACAGCGTTGCACATCTCGTGAAGCTGGGCCAGGCGGTCGGGGGGCAGCACGAGGTCGGCCCAGGTGTAGCGCGGGATGATCTTGCGGGCCAGGGCGCCGAGGGTCTGGTTCGACTGGGCGCGCGCCGCCGCGATCAGGTCGCGCATGGTGATCTGCGGGGCCGCCCCGGCGGGACCGCGGCCACCGTGCCAGGCGACGGCCTGCTGGGCGCCTTCCGCCGAGGCGGTGATCTGGTCGCCGGTGAGGCGGAAGGCGCTGCTGAGCAGGCCCAGATCCACATCGGGGGCGAGAGGCAAGCCGCCCTGTAGGGCCTGTTCCCAGAGCAACCGGCGGCGCTCGTTGGCCGGCGCGGGGAAGTCGAGATCGACGACCGGGCGCCCGCCGGGGATATGCAGCGGGGCCGCGGCCTCCAGGTCGAACACCGCCCAGCCGGTCCAGCCGGCCAGCAGGGCGGCCAGGGCAGCGCCGGGCGCCGGGTGGGTCTCATCGGGACGGGCCAGCAAGGCATCCGCCCCGCCCCAGTAGATCAGCGCGTTTTGCAGCCGGGCTTCGCGCAGGCTGCGATAGATGGCGCGGGAGGCATCCGCGCTGCCGGCCAGCAGCGCGGGGGTATCGATCAGCAGCAGCGGGCGGCCCAGGCGGGCGGCCAGGGCCTGGGCCGCCGCGCGCTTGCCCTGGGCTTCGGGGCCGCGCATCCAGACGACCAGGCCGCCGCCCACCGGACCCGTGGCGCCGTCCAGGCGGGCCAGGCGGTCGAGGCGCTCCTGCTGCTCTTGGGGCAGCGCACTGCTCCCGGCCAGGGTCTCGCCCGGCGGCAGCAGCGTCACCGCGCGGCCCAGCGCCGGGTCGGGCCGGTCCGCGCCGAGCAGATAAGCGGCGATGCGCGCGTCGAGGACCAGCGGGCGCGCGAGCAGCGAGCCGGTGGTCGGGGGGCCGTCGTCAAGATTGAGCAGCAGGTGGCGGCGCAGCGGCGCGTCCGGGCCGAGGTAGGCGCGCGCCGCCAACCGCTCGGCCAGGCTGCCACACCAGAGCGTCAGCGCCAGATCGACCGTCGCGTGCCTGCGAGTTACGTCGTCCTGCACATAGGCGTAGAGGTTGCCGTAGGCCAGGTCGATCTCCGGCGCGAGGGCGGTGAGTAGGGCGCCGCGCTCGAACGCACCAAGACCGAAGAGATCGCCGAGCCGGGCCAGGCGCCCGCCGGGCTGCCCGGTAAACACCGGGGCCGTGCCCGCGCCCTCCGGCGGGCCGGTCAGGCTGTCGAGCGCGCCGAGCCAGGTATCCACGTCGCTTTCTTCGATCAGCAACCCGCGCACGGTGGCGTCGGCGGCGGCCGGCAGCCCCGCGCGCAGGCGCTCGACCGCCGCGCGCAGCCGGGTATCCAGCGCGCCGAGATCGGCCAGCAGGGCGGTCAGATCGATTGTCGTGTCAGGCAGCCCGTGCGCCGGGATCGCCTCGCTCATGCCATGTCCTTTCCCTGCGCGCTACGGCGGCGTCACGTCGACCATCTGATTGTCGCGCAACGTGAACCGGTAGAGTTTACCGAGCTTGCCGTCCGGCGTCTGCCCGGTGAAGTAGAAATCGTTCGTGCCGGTGATATAGGTCAGGTAGCCGGTGCTGGTGCGTTGATGCGCGTTGCCGGCGGCGTCGCTCGTCTCGTTTTCCAGCGGTGAGCCGATTACCGTCGGGAAGGTGTCATGGAGTTTGAGGAAGCCGCCCTGGAAGACCGGGCCGCCCGGCGTCAGCTCGGCGGTCGGTGTGCCGGGGGGCAGCGGCTTCCCGGCCAGGGCGCTACCGATCCCGGCGAAGAAGGGACCGACCGCCGGGAGCTTGCCCAGGTCGGGCCGCAGCGGGCTGATGAACCAGATGAGCAGCAACAGCAGCAGCGCGGCCAGGAGCGGCTGCACCCAGGACTTGAAGCGCGGGCGCTGCACGAACTCGCCGGCGATCTGGCGGGCTTCCGACTCCTCGCCTTCCACCGGCCGGGCGGCCAGCGTAAAGGCATACTTGCGGTCCTCGCCGACGGGGCGCAGGCCGCGCGCCCGCACGGCCACCGGCACGATCACGCGGCCCTTGGCCGGGATCGTCGGATTGGCCGTTTTGAAGCCATAGGACAGCGCGCCCTCCGGGTCGGTGCCGGTCAGGTCCAGCGCCACGTCGTCGGCGCCGCTGTTGGACAGGCGTAACTCAAACTTGCCGCGCGGGCCGGTGAACCGGCGGGGCGTCAATTCGGCCTGGAAGACGGCGGGGTTGCGTAGCTGCAACAGGCCGCGGGCCACCCCGGTCGCCAGGGGATTGGCCGTGGAGCGGGCGCGGACGGCATAGGTGTAGGGGCCGGAGCGCGCGCCCAGCGGCGGCTGGAGCTTCATCGCCACCGGCATGGTCGCGCCCGGCGCCACGGCCACCGTGCGCGCGGCCACCGTGTACCAGGACGGCTCCAGGTCTTCCACCTCGACAGTGTACTGCTCGGGCGTGGAACTCGCGTTCTGCACATTGACCACGACCACACCCGGCGCAGCCCCGGCAATGGCCTTGGTCTGGGCCGGGTTCAGTGTCACCCGAACCAACTCCAGCGGCGCCTCGGGCTGGGCCGGCACGGCCCGTCCGCTGCTCCCAGTAGCCGGCACGGCTGCGGGGGAGGGGTTCGGTGCGGGCGCCTGCCAGTTGGCCGCCGGGGTGATGGTAATCACTTCGGGGGCACGCTGGACCGGCGGTAAGACGCGCATGGCGCCGCCCGTCACCCCGACCAGGGCGGAGTTGCCCACGGCGCGCGCCCGCACGACAAAAGAGTATTCGCCGGGGCGGGTGTCGCCGGTGGCCGGGGGATGCAGTTGGATGCGGATCGCGGCGCTGTCGCCCGGATAGACGGCCACCCGCGGAGCGCTCAGGCTATACCAGCTCCGGTCGAGGTTCTCGACCTCCAGGCTGAAGTCGGTAATCGACGGATTCGGGTTGCGGATGGCGGCGCTAATCTCGACGGGCGGACCACCCGCGGCAATTTCCACGGTAGCCGGGTTCAGGGTGACGCGCACGGCGTCCGGCACCGGGGCCACACCCAGCGTCCCAGCCGGTTGGGCGGCGCCGGTAGGCACCGGTGGTGGAGCTACGGGTTGTAGCGGCGGCTCGATCACGGGCGCTTGCTTGAGCAGGACGTCGAGCTTGCCGGACGCCGTGTTCGTCTCACGGGCATCGAAGACGGACGTGGCGCGCACCACGAAGCGATACTCGCCGGGGCGCGCGCTGTCGGGGATGTGCAGGCGGATGGGGATGGCCTGGCTGTCGCCGGGGAAGAGCGACATGCTCTGCGCATCCACCGTGTACCAGGCCGGGTCGAGGTTGCTGACCTCCATGTTGTACTGGTCAACGTCCGTGCCGACATTGCGGATGCGGGCGATCATCTCGACGGGGGCGCCGCCCAGGTAGGCAACCGCCGCGCCGGGGGTGAGGTTGACCTCCACCGGGTCACTGCGCCGGGGCGGGGGCGGCGGCGCGAACCCGACCTGCCCCAGTTTGTCCTCGCTCACGGCGGGGGCCGGGGCGGGGCGGGCGGGTACCGGCGCCGGTGGCGGAGCTACGGCCACCGTTTCGATGACCGGCGGCGCGACGGGCGGCGGCGGTGCCTCTTTAGAGGCAGGCGCGGCGGGCACAGGCGTCACGCCCGGCACGAAGCTGGGTAACGACGGGGCGGGCGGCGCCATGGACGTCTCGGCAACCGTCGTGGCGACGGGGACAACCGGTGCCGGCGGCGGTGTGGGCGCCGGCGCCACCATGGGAACGGACGCGGTAACCGGCGGAGCCGGGGCGCTTTTCGGCGCGGCCGGCGGCGTGGTGGGCAGCACAAAGGCCGGCGGCGGGGCTGCTGGGGGAACCGGGGTTGTCGGGCGGGCTGGGGCGATAGTCTCCGGGGCACTCGCGGCACCGGTCGCCTCGGCTTGCGGCGTGATCGGCGCGACCAGGGGCGGCGTGACCGGCGCTGCCGCGCTGGCGGGCGGGCGCACGGGCGGCCCGCTTTGCGGCAGGACGAAGCCCGGCGCAGCCGGCGCCGGCCGGTTCTCCGCGAGTGCCGGATCGGGCACAGGCGCGGCGCGCGGGGCCGCTGGGGGTTCGTCGCGCAGTTCCAGCGGCCCGGTGACGCGGCGGGGCGCGGCGACGGGCGGCGCGGGCGGCGCAGGCGCGTGCTCCGCGGTGCCGGACGAGCCGTTGCCGCTACGCGTGAGGTCGGGCGCTGGTACCGCCTCGGGTGGCGGCGTTGGCGCCCGGGGCGGGTCCGGCACTAAAGGCAAGGGTGATACGGGCGCAGGCGGCGCGGCCACGTCCGGCAGCGCAGGTGCGGGCGGCGCGGCAGCCGGCACGCTTACGGGCGCCGCCACTACGACAGTGCCCCGCCCGCTGCCCACCAGGGCCGCGTTGAAATAGGAGCGGGCGCGCACGGTAAAGGCGCGCGGGCCGGCCGCGCCCGCATCGGCGGGCGGGCGGATCGTGATCCGCACGGTGCCGCTCTCGCCAGGGAAAAGGGACACGCTGGACGAGTCGAGGCTGTACCAGGATGGATCAAGTCCCTCCACTTCGACCGAATACTGGTCGATGCCCATGCTGGCATTACGGATATCCGCGACGATTGTGACCGGGTCGCCGCCCACCATGACCGCTGTTTCCGGCGGGGTGAGGGTTACCTGGATCGGGTCGGCGCCGGAGGGCGCGGACTGCATCATAGCTTTTGGTCTCCCCCTGGTTACTTGGGTGTGGTGTCGAGTAGTTTGCCCTGCCGGATCGTATAGGAGTAGAATTTGCCTTTGCCGTCCGGCCCTTTCCCGCTGAAATAAAAGTCGTTGGTGCCCCGAATATAGGTCAGATCGCCCTGGCTGGTCCGCTGGTGGGCGTTGCCCGCAGCGTCATTCCACTCGTTCTGCAAGGGATCGCCGATCAGGGTGGGGAACGTGTTGTGGACCTGCTCGAAGCCGCTACCGGGCGCGTAGATCGGGATGGCCGTGGGGCTGCCCGGCACCGCAGTCGGCTGCGTTGGGATTACCTGTTTGGCTATCGGACTGAGCCATTGATCCCAGAACCGGATTTGCATGAACCAACTGCCAAAGGGATTGGGCAGCAACCCGAAGTTGGCGCCCATCGGGCTGATGAAAGCCATGACCGCGAACAAGGCCAAGGCGGCGAAGAACGGCTTGCCCCAGGAGCGGAAGCGCGGCTTATGGACCAACTCCCCGGCCACCTCGCGGGCGTCTTTGTCCTCGCCGTCGGTGGGGCGGATCTGGATCACGAAGGGATAGCGGCGGCTCCCGCCGGCCAGGCGCATCCCCTTGGGGTGGACCACCACCGGCACCACTAGCTTGCTGCCGGGGGCCACGGTGGGCGCGCTGCTCTTGAAGCCGAAGGTCAGCGCGGCCTCCGGGTCGCGCCCGCTCAATTCCAACTGGATCTCGTTGTTACCGCCGTTCGCCAGGCTGAGATTGAACTTACCGCGCCGGCCGGTGACGCGCTTGGGCGCCAGTTCGGCCTGGAAGATCGAGTAGGAGCCGACCTGGACCACGCCCTTGGTCACGCCGACCAGCGTCGGGTCGGCGTACGAACGCGCCCGGACGACGAAGGTGTAGTGGCCCGCGCGAGTGGTACTGCCCTTCGGCGGGTGGATGCGGATGGGGATGGGCGCGCTGTCGCCGGGGAAGAGCGAGACGCTCTGCGCGCCGACGGTATACCAGGACGGATCGAGGTTCTCGACCTCCAGGCTGTACTGATCGACCGTCGTCCCGGCGTTACGGATATTGGCGACGATCTCGACCGGCTCGCCCCCTGCCGCCACCTTCACGTCGGGCGGCGTGAGGTTGACGGTAATCGGTTCGGCCATCGACGGCGCTGATTGCATCATTGCCCTGTCTCTCCCTATGACTGTGCGCGACCGGGGCCGCGCAATCCAACCGTGTGTATCGAGAACCCAGGATCGCCAGGGCGCCTCACGGCGAGGCGCCGGCCGGTACGCTCCAGAGCCGGAGCAAGCACTCTTTGAAAATTATGTCAACTAACTGGTTTGTCATGCGCCACCCCGCCAGCAGGCCCAGGGAATGGTCCGCCGCCAGCGCGCCGTCCAGGGCGCTATTCGTTGCCCCCACCGGATCGGCATAGCCGCCACGGGGCGGCGGCCCCTTGCGGTAGGGCGTGGCCGTGGCGGGCGGCACGGGCGGCGCGCTGGCCGGGGCGGCGATTGGCGTCGCCGTAGCCGCTCCAGTAAACGGCGTGGCGGGCGGCCCTAGGCCCGGCGGCTGGGCAGGCGTGCGAATCGCCGTGGGCGTCATCCTCGGGGTCACTGTGGGCGGCAGAAGTCCGCCTCCATTGGCGACGGTATTGAGGCCCCCGCCGCAACCGGTGCCGTCGATAAACTCCAGGGTCCAGCTACTGACCGTCGCCGTATCCCCGCTGATCAGCAGCCGCCAGACGCCGCCCGAGGATTGCCCGACGAAGGTCGAGAGGCTGCCGACCGGACGATAGGTGCCGACGCCCGGCGGGCAAACCGCACCAACCGCGCTGCCTCCAAGATCGGACAGGCTAAAGCCCGTATTCGCGGCGGTCCACGGCGGGCCGGACGGGCAGGCGCCGGTCATCAGTTGCACGACCGTATTTTGCGGGCTAATCAGACTCAGGTTTATATTCGCCGGTATCGGGGCAGTGATCACTAGATTGGTGACTTCGATCTGGCTGAACGGGATGCCGCTCGGCACGTCGAGCGACGAGGCCACCGGCGTGCCCAGGAACGAGCTAACCGGCACGTCCTGGGTGAACGTGGTGATATTGCAGAAGGGCGTTGTCGAGGCCGTCGGCGTGACCGTGGCCGTGGGCGAGTTGAACGGCGGGAACGTCGGGAAGGGTGTAGGCGTGGCCGTGGCGGTGCGGCGGGGTGGTGGGGGCGGGCACCCGGCCCCGGAACTGATGCGCAAGCCCCAGCCGTAGAGGACGGCCTCATTAGTGATGTTATCCGAGCCGAGGGAGGTGAGCGTCACCACCAGGCGCCAGGTGCCGTTGGCGGGTTGGCCGATCAGGCTGGTGAGGTCGCCCTGCGGCTGGTAGACAGAGGCGCCCGGCGGGCAGTTGCTGCCGATCAGGGCGGCGCCGCTCTCGGCCAGGGTGAAGCCGGTGCTGCCCGCCGGCCACGGCGTATCGCCGCAGACCCGGTTGAACAGCGGCACGGTGGTGCCCTGCGGGCTGATCAGGTAGACCTGGAGTCCGGCGGCATAAGTCGAGGTGATATTGAGGCCGGTCACTTCGATCCCGCCAATCGTGGCCGGCGTGTTGATGGACAGCGTGGAGGTGATCGTAGCATCGAAACAGCCGGTGACGCACGTGGCGACCAACGACTGGCCGACATCGGTGCTCGGATAGTTGGTGATCAGGCAGGCGGGGGTGGCCGTCTGCGTGACCGTCGCCGTGGCCGTATTCGGTGGTGTGGCCGTATTCGTCGGCGTGACCGTATTCGTCGGCGTGTTCGTCGGCATTGCGGTGCTCGTGGCCGTGGGGCGTTCCTTCGGCGGGCGCTCGCGGGTCGGCGGCATGGTCGGCGTCACGGTCGCCGTGGCCGTGGCCGGCGCGGTGGGCGTGGCGGTGAACTGCGCGATCAGGGTCGCCGTCGCGGACTGCGGCGTCGCGGTGATGGTCGGCGTGGCGCTGGGGGTCTCGGTGGGCGTGGGTAGCCCACCGGGGTTGCCCGGCTCCTGCGGCGGATGCGTGGCCGTGGGCGGCACGAAGGGCGTCTTATCGGGCTGGCCGGGACCGCCGGGTCCGCAACCGGGCAGATAGAAGGTCAGCATCTGGCCTTCATTGAGGCGCGACGCGTTGCAGGCATACTCGGTGCGATGGATGCGACCCTCGCGCTGTACGCCCACCGTGGCGCCGCGGCCCTGCTCGCCCACCGTGGCATAGATCACGTCAAACTGTTGCAGCGATTCGTACAGCCGGACCTCGAAATGGACTGGGGCGAGGTTATCGCCGTAGACTCCACGCCACTCAATATTGAAGAGGCGGTTGGGCGCCTCGCCACTCACCGAGGTATAGATACCCGCCCCGGCGGAGCGGTCGGTGCGCAGATCGTCCCAATGGGCGAAGATGGCATCCTGGGCGTTCGCGTCGGGCAGGCAACTGTTGTCGCGAGTGGCATCGGCGGCGGCGGTGCCGAAGGCGATCTGGCCGTTGGACGTAACCGCAGCCTGGGTGAAAGGCCGGCCGTAGAGCACATAGGGGAACGGCAGCGTGATCGAGGTGGCGCAATCGTCACAATGGTTGCCGATATCGGTCGTGCCCGGCACCACCGTGATCTGGGCGGACTCGCGCACGACGTAGTCCTCGACAATACAGGTGGGCGTGGGGGTCGGCGTGAGGGTCAGCACAGCGAGGGTCACGGCCCGCCCCACGGTGCCCGACGCGTTGGATGCGTGCAGGATGTAGGTATGGCTGCCGGGGGGCGTCACGTCGAAGCGGCCCGTGCCCTGGGCATCCAGGGGCACCGGCGTGCCGTCCAGATCGACCGTCCGCGCGCCCTTGACCTGCCAGGCCAGCGTGGCCCGTTCGCCCTGCGTCAGGGTGACGACCTGCCCGGCGACGAGCTTGATGTCCTGGGCGGCCAGGGTCGAAGTGCTCACCTTGAGCGAGTCGATGATCGGCGGCCCGACCAGCAACACGCCGAGCGTGGTAGTCGTCACGCTGGTGGTGCCGGTGGCGACCAGGCGGTAATTGACCAGTTGCGTATTCGGTAAACCGAGCAGATCGGACAGCAGCGCGTCCTGGTCCAGCCGGAGATTCTGCGCGGCGCTTACATCCCAGCCCAGGCGCGGCTCATTGGCCGTCAGATCGCCCGCCGGGGCGCCGGGGCCGGGCACCACCATGTAGAAGGCGCGGATCAGCGGCACGCCCGCATTCACGGGCACGCCCGTCGCGACTGCGGTAGGCACGACGGCGACCGGCGTTTCGCCACCCTGCCCCACCGCGGCGAGGGCCGTCTGTGTGCCCGCCGCCGCGGCGAGCGCGGTCTGCTGGGCGGATGCGGCGGCGGTCTGCTGGGCGGCCAGCGCCAGGGCTGTCTGCTGGGCGGATGCGGTCTGCTGAGCGGCCAGCGCCAGCGCGGTTTGCGTGGCACCCGTATCGGCGCCGGGGGTCAGGTTGTTGGCCGGCGGAGCGGTCCCTGTTGAGCGCAGCAAGAGGAACAGGATCAGCGCCAGGATCAGCAGCGGGATGCCGATGAGCAGCGCCCGGCGCAGGGCAAAGGGCAAGGCGCCCCAGCCCGCCAGCAGCGGCTGGTAGACCTGCTCGCCGCTGACCGTCTGGGCCTCGGAAGCTTCCCATTCAACGCCGGGCGGCGTGGCTGCGACTTCAAACTGGTAGGTCTGGTTGGGGCCGAACCAGATGCGCTTGCGCGCTTTGGTTTGCAGCGGCACCATGACGGCGGCGCCGGCCGCCAGTTCCAGCGCATACTCCAGGCGGCCGGCGCCGCTCGCCAGCGGGGTCTCCAGCTTCAGCGGCGGGGCGACCACGGCGGGCGTGCCGCCGACCGTCGCCGTGGCGCCGTCGGCCACCAGCATCGGCTGTTCCTCGCCCACCGTATAGACGAGAGCCTCCTCCGGGTCGGTCGCGCGCAGCACGATGGGGCGGGGCGCGTTGCCGGGGTTGGTGAGCATGATGCCGTAGAGCGCCTGGCGGGCCTGCACGCGCCGGGGCTGCAAATCGAGCAGCAGGCCAGGGGTAGCGGCCAGGATGATGATCCCGTTGACCAGCGTTTGCTCATGCGGGTTGTCTCGCGACGTGGCGAGGACGCTGAAGGGATAGCCGCCGGCCAGGGTCTCCGGCCCGGCGGGCGGGTGGAAGCGCACCACCAGCGTGCCGCTCTGCTCCGGGAAGAGCCGCACCTCGTTGGCGGGCAGGGTATACCAGCCGGGCTGCAACTCGCCGATCTCGATATAGAACGCATCGACCACGCCTCCGTGGTTGGTCAGCGTAATGGGCACCTCCACGGCGTCACCGGGCGCAAGCTCCAGCGTCGTCTGCGGCAGTTGGAGGTCGATGCGGATCGACATGGTCCAGATATCTCCTACAGCTAAGGTTGGTGGCCCCCTGGGCCGGTACGGCAATTAAGGTGTGGCGTTCTGCACGCCGGGTGTCGGGCCGCCGGTCACGTTGACCGTGACCAGGTTTACCGCCGGTCCCAGGGCGTTTTCGGCGGTTAGTAAGTAGTCCGTCGTGACGGTGGGCCGCACCTTCTGGGTGCCGTCCGGCCCGGTCACGGGTTGGCCGTTGAGCGTC
>JAICKM010000553.1 GCA_025927935.1 Chloroflexia bacterium
CCCGCCCCCAGCCACCAGGATGCTGCCGGAGATGGCGGCGGTCGCCCCGATGCCCACATCATCACAGTCGCCATGCACGTAGTTCAGGTTCGCGTTCCAGATCGGCGCGCCGGTGCGGGCGTCGAAGGCAAAATAGTTGGGACCGCTGGGCGCGCTGCTCCCCGCATAGACCCGCCCGCCCGCCACAATCGGCCCGCCGGAGGGGGGAGTGCCGCTGCTGCCCAGGTCTACCTGCCAGCGGGCCTCCAGTTGGCGCGCGTTATGGGCATTAATCAGCGTCTCGCTGGGGTTATAGTTGGTCCGTGCCGGGTCATGGCCGTACATCGGCCAATCGCCGCTGCCGGGTAGGGGACTCGGCGCGACGGTGGCCGGTGGCGGGGTTGGCTCCGGCGACCGGCCGGGTTCGGCACCGGCAATTGGGGGCGGCACCTGGTACGCCTGCTGATAGCGGAACGTGCCAAGCTGCGACAACAGCACATCATAGGGCGGCTGGTTCTCCGGGTGCGCCTCGAACACGGCCCGCTCGAAATACTGCACCGTGTAGGGCTTGCCGTCCAGTTCGCTGACTTCGGTAAACTCGTCGCTGATGGGGTAGCCTTGCCGGGCCAGCCCGCCGTGGGTCTGCCAGTAGGTCAGGAAAGCGCCGCCCACGACATGCCCGGTCTCCGGGAACTCGCGGCCGCCGGCGGCCCGGCGCTGGTCGGGCGCCCCGTCCGGGTACTTCTCGTGGTAGCGGAACGTGCCCAGTTGCGACAGCAGCACATCATAGGGCGGTTGGTTCTCCGGGTGCGCCTCGAACACGGCGCGCTCAAAATATTGCACGGTGTAGGTTTGCCCGTTCAGCGGGCTGGTTTCGGCGAAAGTGTCGCTGATGGGGTAGCCGTATTGAGCCAGGCCACCCTGGCTCTGCCAGTAGGACAAAAACGATCCGCTCACGCTCATGCCGGTTTCCGCGAAATTACGTTCTGCATCTTGCGCCTGTATCGGCGCCGGGGCGGAACCGAGCACGAGCAAAGCCAGCACGGCAAGTACCGGCAGCCGGCGTACTATGCGGTATATCATGGAGTAGGATTAACCTCCTCGGTTGCGCGTCGCCTGGCATCGATCCTTGGATAAGGGGCATCCCGCGATGGGATCGCAAGCGCGGCCGGTGGTTGGCGTGACGCTGAAAAGGTGGAAGGTCTGGGCGAGGACGGGTGGCTGGTATGATGGGCTAATCTTAGCAGGTTTTGGTGAAGCGGGCAATCTGCGGTCCGGCAGAACGGGCTTGCGCGCCGGGTCTCGCCGGGGGTCGCATTGCCCTCGGTTGAGATATACCGTATACTGGTCCCTAGCTCTTCAAGTTGTCAACTGCGTGTGGCACGGTGCTATCCCCTTGCAACAACGGCCCCATGTGCGACAGGCGGAAGCATGGCCCCCCATTCCCACGGGCGGGCGATGCCTGCGCCTGCTTGCTGGTTGTAAGGGAGTGAACCGGGGTAGTGGAATCAGGTAAATTGGTATCGCGCATCCGCCGGATGCGCGGCGCGTTCGCATTCGTTCCGGTGCCGGGCGTGCACTGGCAGGCTCCGCCGCGAGGGGTGGCGGATCTTGACAACCCAGGAGGTGTGACCGGAAACACCGCCGTCCTGGACACCCCGCGAGTACCGGCCCGCACGCTGACCCACGCGCTGTGGAGTCCCGGCGCGGTGGCCCTGTTTATTGGTCTGCTGTATCTGGGCTATCTGGCTTTCCTCTGGCATCACTTTCACGGCGATCCGCTCCGGTTGGTCCATATCGGGACGTACTTCACCGAGCATGACCCCAACGGCACCCGCGGCTACGACGGCCAGTTCTACTACTACGCGGCCAGCGATCCGCTGGGGGCCGCCGGGTACATGGACAACGCCTCGTTCCGCTTGCAACGAATCTTCTACCCGTTCGTCATCTTCGTGGTGGCCGGCGGGCAGCAGGCCCTGATCCCCTACGCCATGCCACTGATCAACTGGCTGACGACGGTCGGGGGCAGTTGGCTGCTGGCCCGGCTGCTCGTTCAGTGGGGGCGGAGTCCGTGGTTCGCGCTGAGCTATGCACTCGCCTCCGGCATTCCCGTGGCGCTGACCTTCGATACCGCCGAGCCGCTGGCCTTCGCGCTCGTCGTCCTGGGTATCTGGTGCTGGCAGGTGCCGCAGCCGGGCCGGGCGATCTCCGCGGCGCCCGGTATCGGTTCACTCCCGGCGTCCGTGCCGCAGGACAGGCGGTGGTTGCTTAGCGGGGCGCTGGCCTTCACCGCCGCCTTGCTCACCCGCGAACTGGCAGCCCCGGTCGTCGCCGGCTATGGACTGGCGGCGCTATGGCGCCGCGACTGGCGCACCGCGGGCTGGGCGGCCGCTACCTTCGCCCCGCTGGTGCTCTTGTCCGCGGGCCTCAGCCTTGCCTTTCACTACATCGGCGTCTCCTATGTGCAGCCGCTGGAACACATTCCCTTCCTGGCCTACTGGCTGCAACTAGGCGATCCAACGGTGCGCTCAGTGGGCTATGCGGCCCAATACGTGGTGCCGACGCTTGTCTTCGGCGGGTTGGGCCTCTGGGCCTTCCGTCGCACCTGGCGCAGCCCGGCCCCGTTGCTGCTTGCGTTGCTGGCGAACGTCTACCTGCTGACCTTTCTGCACGCCGGAGGATACCAGCAGCAGGTCGCGCCCAGCCGCTATGCGCTGGGCCTGGCGCTGACGGCGGTGCTGTGGGCCGGGTCCACCGGGTCACGCCGGCTGCTCTGGCTCACGCTGCTGTTTGCCGCCGGCATGGGCGCCTTTCTGTTCGGGATGGTCACATGGGATCCGGCGTACCTCTGGTGAGGCGCCTCCGCCGCCCGGCGGGCGCAGCGCCATCGCGCGGATAGACTACTGGCCGAGGCCGGCTTTGGCTAGGGCGCGCATCGTGGCGGCCAGGGCCAGCACCTGGCGCCCCATGGGGCTGGCGGCCATGACCGAGTCGCTGCTGATGAAGCGATAGATGCCGGAGCTTTCCTTGCGCAGCACGAGCGGCGCCGGGTCGCCGCGCGCAAATAGCCGCTGCATGGCGGCCAGCCAGTCGACGACGGCGGGCAGCGACGGATGGGCGCCGGGCAGTTGGGTCGCCGCTTGCGCCTCTACCAGCAGCTTGTTTAGATCCGTGCGCAGGTCCGTCAGATCCATCGCCGGATTTCCTCGCTCAGCCATCGGCGCTATGATACCCCGCGGAACTCATAACCGATGGCGCGGCAGCGAGAGGCCGCCGCTGTTCCGATGCGTTTAGGGCCGGGTTGCGTTCGGCAGCGTATCACCCCGCTCCGCCTGTTGCAGGTCGGTGGGTGGCGCATCCTCCAGGCGTTCGGCGTCGTCGCGCAGCATGTCCGCTACCTCGGCATCCCGCTTCTGCACCTGTTCTTCGCTGACCGGGGACCACGGCGTGCGGACGGGCTGCGGTGGGTGCAGGATTTCATCATCGCTCATCTATGCTCTCCCTCTATTGGTTTATGCAACGCGGTCCGTGCCGGGCATGATCGCGGCTCTGCTCCGCGAATAGAAATGTTGTGCCGGGCGCGGTAGTAGGGGAACGGAGCAAGCAATGTGCCAGGCGCGACAACCCGGCCTGTCGGTTTGCGCGACTTGCGGCGCTACCCCTTGACAGTGGCGGGAAACGGTGATAGAATAACTCTATGGGATTTAAATCTGTTAGAGTTAAATTAACGGGAGATGGCATAGTGAGCGACATGACGGCGCCGGTTCCGGATCTGCAACCCAACGCGGTCATCGCAGTGGACGTGGCGCTGTTCACGGTGCGGGCCGCGGGGCGGATCGAGGACGCCTGGCAGGTGCTGCTGGTGCAGACGACCGACCCGGCGTTTGCCCGCAAGTGGGCGTTGCCGGGCGTGCTGGTGCGCGGCGACGAGACGTTTGACGCCGCGGCCCGGCGGGCGCTGCGCACCAAGGCCGGCCTGGACGCCGCGCACTGGTATCTCGATCAACTGGGCACCTTTGGTGATCCGGGGCGTGATACGCGGGGTCGGGTGGTATCCGTCGCGCATATGGCCCTGGAGCGTAGCGACGAGTTAACCCTGGTGCCGGGCGGCGGCGTCTTGCGCGCCGAGTGGGTGCCCGTGCGGCAGTTGCCGCTGGACTCCCTCGCCTTCGACCACGCCTCCATCTTGGGAGTGGGCATGAACCGCATCAAATCCAAACTACGTTACTCCTGGCTGGCTTTTCAGCTCTTGCCGGAGCAGTTCACCCTCTCGGAGCTACGTACCGTGTACGCGGCCATCCTGGACCCGGCGATCCTGCGCCTGAACACGAGCAACTTCAAGAAGGCTTTCGGCGCGCTGTTCGAGTCCGGGGCGCTGGCCCCGGTGGGGCAGCGGCGGGCCGAGGCGGGACGGGTGGGCCGGCCGGGCGAATTGTACGCATTCAACGGGCCGCTGGCCGGGACCTGGGAGCGCGAGCTGCCCTGGCATGAAAGGAGCACGCCGGATGGATCTTCGTGCTGATGCTGAACTGGTCGTCGTTGGGTCGGGCGTGGCCGGCCTGAGCGCCGCGCTGGAGGCGGCGGACCGCGGGGCGCGGGTGCGCCTGGTGACGGCGGGGCCGCCGCTGTCGGGGTCGAGCCGCTGGGCGCAGGGCGGCATTGCCGCGGCCATTGGTCGAGGCGACCGGCCTGCCCTGCACGCCGCCGATACCTTCGCCGTGGGCGCCGGCATGAACGACCGGCGCGCCGTGCAGGTGCTGGTGCGCCAGGGGCGGCGCGCCGTAACCGATCTGCTGACCAGCGGTGTGCCCTTCGACCAGGGACCCGACGGCCCGGACCTGGGCCTGGAAGCCGGACACCACCACCGGCGCATCCTCCATGCCGGTGGCGGGGCCACCGGTGAGATGGTCTCGA
>JAICKM010000968.1 GCA_025927935.1 Chloroflexia bacterium
CGCAGGTACGTATGAACCCACCGGCTTTATCGGTAACACCACCAGAGCATCCGATGGTCATTCGGGCACCCCTGCGGGGGCGCGCCTTACGCCTGGTACACATGCTGTGGTGGGCGGGGGCGGTGCTCGCCCTCTTTGCGTTTGCGGCGGCGACCTCCGTCGATTATGACCGGCTACAGCAGGTTTGTAATAGCCCCGATTGCGTGCTCAATCAGGCTATGGTCGCGGAGTTGCAGCCGTTGGGCTTGCCGCTACGCTATGTGATCAATTATCTCATCGCCATCGAGATCGTGTTCACCCTGATCTGGGTCGTGCTGGGCGTGTTCCTCTACCGTACCCGGCCGGCCGACCCGCTGGCGTTGTTTGTCTCCTTCTTCATCGTGTTCTTTGGCGCGAACGTGTATACCGGCGTAGCCGCCGGCAATGCGGGCGGCCCGCTGTTGCATCTGCTGTTCACGGTGGTCTCCCTGGCCGCCAATATGCTGTCGTTTGTCTTCTTCTATGTCTTTCCTGATGGGCGCTTCGTCCCCCGGTGGATACGGTTCTATGCCGCAGCCCTTTTGGTCATGCTCTTCTTCATGGACTTTCTGCCCACCCTGCCAATTTCGATCTTGCTAAACGCGAACCGCTTGCCGATCCTGATCGTCACGCTATTGAGTTGTGTCCTGGCCCAGGTCTACCGCTACCGGCGCGTATCTGACCTGACACAGCGACAGCAAACCAAAATCATTGTGTTAGGGTTGGTCGTGGTGGTTGCCGGCCGGCTGGCTGTCGCCATCCTGCTGGATTTTGTGCCGCAAGGCATCGTCGTCCTAACGATCATCAGCACGCTGCAAGCGCTCATGATGATGCTGATCCCGATTAGTATCACCGCCGCCATCTTGCGTTACCGGCTGTGGGATGTCGATTTTCTGATCAACCGGACGCTGCTCTACAGTGTGCTGACGGTCTGCGTGGTGGGAGTTTACGTGCTGGTGGTCGGCTCACTGGGGGCGCTATTCCGGGCGGGCGATAATCTGTTCATCTCGCTCCTGGCGACAGGGGTCGTCGCGGTGCTGTTCCAGCCGCTACGAGACCGCCTGCAACGCGCGGTCAACCACCTGATCTATGGGGAGCGCGACGATCCATACGCGGTGCTGGCGCGCCTGGGCCAGCGCCTCGAAGTGACGGTAGCGCCCGATGCCTCGCTGGATACGATTGTCGAAACGGTGGCGCAGGCGCTCAAGCTGCCCTATGTGGCAATCACCGCCGGCCCGGCGGAGGGCACCGGACCGGCGGCCGCCTATGGCGTCACAGCCGGTCCGGTGACGCGCTTACCGCTACAACATCAGGGGGCGCAGGTGGGCGCGTTGCTGCTGGGGCCGCGAGCGCCGGGCGAGCAGCTAACGCCCGGCGATATGCGCCTGCTGGGCGACCTGGCCCGCCAGATCGGGGTCGCCGTCCACGCGGTTACGCTCACCGCCGACCTGCAACGCTCACGCGAGCAACTGGTGCGGGCGCGCGAGGAGGAGCGGCGGCGCATCCGGCGCGATCTCCATGACGGCCTTGGGCCGACGCTGGCGGCGCTTGCCCTGAATGCCACGACAATTAGCGAACTGATTCCCGGCAATCCCCAGGCGGCCGTGCAGATGGCCGATGCCTTGCAGCAGGAGATTCGGGGCACAGTGGCCGATATACGTCGCCTGGTTTACGATCTGCGCCCGCCGACGCTGGACGATCTAGGCTTATTGGCGGCGATCCGCGAGGTGGTGTGGCACTGTGCGGATTCCGTGGACCGCAGTTGGCCCACGAGCGCCGGAATGCCGCCCAAGATCGCGCTACAAACTCCGGATAAGCTGCCCGCGCTGCCGGCCGCCGTCGAAGTAGCCGCTTATCGCATCGTCCAGGAAGCGCTGACAAACGTCGTCAAGCACGCGCATGCCGCCCATTGCCTCGTGCGCCTGGCGCTACGGGACGATGCGCTGCAAATCGAGATCACCGACGACGGCGTGGGGCTGCCCGGAGAACGCCGCGCCGGGGTGGGCCTGAACTCGATGCGCGAGCGAGCAGCAGAACTGAGCGGCACGTGCACGATTGAGGTTATCGAGGGCGGGGGCACGCGCGTCTGCGCCTGCTTACCGCTGCCCGAGGAGATGAATTATGGAGTCCTTGCGGGTCTTGATCGCTGACGACCACCCGCTATTCCGGCACGGAGTCGCCGCCCTGCTCGGCACCGTGCCGGGCATCGCCGTGGTGGGCGAGGCGACTTCCGGCGAGGAAGTGATCGGCGTGGCCGAGGA
>JAICKM010000392.1 GCA_025927935.1 Chloroflexia bacterium
CCGCCGCCATTGCCGCCGCCGTTACCGCCGCCATTGCCGCCGCCGCTGTTCCCGCCACCGTTGCCGCCGCCATTGCCGTTGCCATTGCCGTTGCCATTGCCGTTGCCATTCCCATTCCCGTTGCCGTTACCATTGCTGTTGTTTTCAGGCGTGGGGGACGCGGCAGGTTGGGGCGTGCTGGTGGGCGCGGCAACCTGCGCCGGTGGCACGGGAGTCCGCGTCGGCGTTGCGGTCGGGCTGGACGTGGCCGGATCCGCGGCATGACCCGGCGGGACCGCGGTACGCTGCCGGCCCGGCGGCGGGTTGCCGTGCCCCGGTGGTGTAACGGTGCGCACCTGGCCGGGCGGAGTTCGTTGCCTGCCGGGCGGCGTAACCGTGCGGGCCTGGCCGGGCGGGGTCCGTTGCAGGCCCGGCGGCGTTCCGCCCTGGCCGGGCGGGGTCCGTTGCAGACCGGGCGGCAAATGCGTTTCGGTCGGGCGCCCCGCCACCGCGGGCGCAGTTGGCGCGGCGGCAGGCGGCGTGCTGGTGTCCGTCGCGCCGGGAGTCACCGTGGGTGGGGCGGGCGGGACTGTGGCCGGGGACGCGGTGGCGACAGCGACCGGCACCTGGGGCGCCGGACTGAGCGACGCGGTTGGGGGCAGCGGGGTGGGACTGGACTCGGCCCCGGCGCCGGCCACCGGCGTGCCTTGCTCCAGACGGTTGCGCCCGGCATCGAGTGTTCTGTCTGCGGCCTCGTAGGCAATCAGGGTGGCCGCGTTCCCGCTATCCTGAGTCAGCCGGGGGGCGAGGGCCGTGAGCACGCTTTCTTCGTAGATGGTCACGCGCGCAAGCTTGTCGAGCAACACCGCCTGTTGCGGCCCGCTGGTGCGATCCAGCGCGGTCAGCCCGGCCTGCGTGTGCGCGGCCATGCCTTGCAGCGCGACCGGTGCTAACTGTGCCCGCCCCTGGGCGACCAGGGTGGCGACTTCCCCCGCCCGGCGTTCCGCAAACTCGAAATGGACGCTCGCCGTGGTGGCCGTGTCGCCGGCCAGGGCCAGGCGCACGTTTTCGCCGGCCAGCTTTTCGCCATAGAGCGGATCGCCGGGTAGACTGGCCGCGGCCACCGGCCAGGAAAGGCCAAAGCCCGCCAGCAGCAACAGAATCACCGCGGCGGCGACCTGCCAGGGCCGGGCCACGATGTGCAGCGGGCGGCGCGCGGCGCGCGCCAGCGCGGGTGTAGCCGAGGCAACGAGCCGGGGGCCATTCAGACTGACGACGGGCTCGGTGGGCGCCGCGCCGTTGCGGGAGGCTGCGCTGCGCGAGGCGGCGGGCAGGGCCGGAGTTCCTTGCATCGCGGCAAGGACACGCTGCCGGATGGCGGAGCGCGCCTCCGGGCGCGGTGCCACGTTTGTCACCGTGCGGTGCATATTCACGCTCAGCCGCAACAAGGGTTCCAACTCGGCGCGATACTGTGGATACCGCAGCAGACACGCTTCCAGCCCCTCGTGTTCCAGCCGGCGCATACAGTCGTCTAGCGCATCCTCGATTGACAAATCCATCTATTGGTCCTTAGACACCCATCGCTCGGATAAGTGCCGAGCACCCGCGCGATCAGGGTACGCGGCAAAGCCGGAATCGACCGCGTGGCGATTATGAAGGATCACCGGCGGGCGGATCGGCCGCCATTTTCCCGCGGCGGGTGCCGAGGCGGGTGGGGGGTGCGCCATCATCCACCCGCAAGTCATGCAACGATTTGTGCAAGTTCTGCAACGCGCTATACTGGAGCGCCTTGACCGCGCCCTCGGTGCGGCCCAACAACCGGCCCACCTCGGCATTGCTCAGGCCGCCGCCAAACTTGAGGGCAATGACTTGCGCCTGCAAATCGGTCAGGCGGCCCAGCGCGACGCGCAAATGCCCCCGCATATCGGCAGCCTCGGCGTGAGCGTGCGGATCGTCGGTGTCGGCGATCAAGAAGCCGGCCAGTGGATCGATATCCACCTGGGGCCGGCGACTCCGCTGGCGCAGGGTATCGACAATCTGATTGTGGGCGATCCGGTAGAGCCAGGGGGCGAAGCCTGATCCTTGCCACTGGAAAGAGGTAATCGACTCAATCATGCGCAGGAAGACAGCCTCGGCGATGTCTTCCGCTTCCTCGGGGCTGCCGACCTTAAACAACACATAACGATAGATACGATCGAAATACCGATCGTATAGCCACCCGATAGCAGTCGAGTCACCCTGACGCGCCCGGTCGACCCACAGGCGTTCGTCATCTTGCTGCACGGCGCGTCCCTTCTCCGCGTAGCCTCTGGCTGTTATAACGTCATGGAAGCGTAAAAGATAGGCCAGGTTCAGCTACACATTGTTTTCTACTACGTATCGTTATACCATAAGTCGGAGGCCATTGCCGGAGGTCCGCTCGGTGGCCTGCTGGAAGGATCGATAAGGATCGGTATGGAATTACTCAATCTCGCCGAATATGAGGCGGCGGCGCGCAATAGCCTGCCGCAAATGGCCTTTGATTATATTGACGGCGGCGCCGACGATGAAGTCACATTGCGCGAGAACCGGGCGGCCTTTGCCCGCCTGCGGCTCCGCCCGCGCATCCTGGCGGGAGCCGGCACGCGGGACTTGCGCGCTACGCTGTTCGATCAAACCATCAGCTTCCCGGTGCTGGTGGCCCCGATGGCCTTCCACCAACTGGTGACGCCCGACGGCGAACTGGCGACGGCCCGCGCCGCCGGGGCGGTGGGTACCATCATGTGCGTCAGCACCGCCGCAAACTACCGCCTGGAGGATGTTGCCGCCGCGGCGACCGGGCCGCTCTGGTTCCAGCTCTATTGCTACAAGGACCGCGAGTTGACGCGCAACCTGGTGGACCGGGCGGACGCGGCGGGCTATCGCGCGCTGGTCCTCACCGCCGATACGCCGATGGTGGGCCGCCGCGAACGGGACATCCGCAACCGCTTCACCCTGCCGCCCGGCACCGGCTGGAAAAACGTCGAAGCCTTCGGTAAGCGCGACCTGCCCCAGGATGTGGCAGGCTCCGGGCTGGCGGCCTATGTGGCGAGTCAGCAGGACGCCAATCTGACCTGGGCCGATGTGGACTGGCTGGTGGGCATCAGCCGGTTGCCGGTCCTGGTGAAGGGTGTGCTCTGCGCGGCGGATGCCCGCCTGGCGGCCGAGCACGGCGCGGCGGGTGTGATCGTATCCAACCACGGCGGGCGCCAGTTGGATACGGCCCTCGCCACTATTGACGCCCTGCCCGAAGTCGCGGCGGCGGCCGCCGACAGCAATCTGACGGTGTTGCTCGACGGCGGCGTGCGGCGGGGCACCGATGTGCTCAAGGCGCTAGCCCTCGGCGCCCAGGCGATCTTGCTGGGGCGCCCGGTACTCTGGGGCCTGGCCGTGGGCGGCCAGGAAGGCGGGCAGGCCGTGCTCGAAACCTTACGCGCCGAGTTCGACCTGGCGATGGCCCTCGCCGGCTGCAAAACCCTGGCCGATCTCAACCCGGACCTGGTGGTGCGGCCATGAGCACACAGCGCCTGCCACCCGGCCCCGGCTACCCTGCGCCGCCCGTGGAGCACAACACCCAGCCGCTGGGGCCGCTACGCCGGTACACTCGGCGGCGCTATATGCTGTTCCACCTTGGCTTCACCCTGCGCCTGGTCGGGCGCTGCCTGGCTGATCCGCGCGTGGGCGCCGGGCGCAAGCTGATCTTCCTCGGCGTCCTCGGCTTCCTGATGATGGCCCTGCTGGTACCGGAAACCGGCGCCGACCTGATCGGCCTGTTCGTCCCCATCTTCGACCTGTTGGGCATCCCGTTCGAGGGCGTGGTGGATTGGGCCTTCTTCGTCTTCGCGCTGGGCTGGCTGATCGGCATCTTCCCGCCCGACGTATTGCGCCGGCACATCCAGGAACTCCAGGGCAGCCCATGGTTCGCCCCGCAATCGCAACAACTCCCGCCCCCGCCACCCCGGCAACTGCCGCCACCCCGCCGGTAAAGCACTCGCCTTACCTTGACACCTTGGTGCCTTGGGCGTAGAATCAGGCGGCAGCCGCTACCGGCGGCGCGCCTGAGACCTATACTTGGAAGAGGAGTACCAGCACCACGATGACCCATGCGCCCGCCCCTGCCGGCGGTTCCCCCAGCCCACCGTTTGCCCCCCCGATTGCCGATCCCGCGCGTAATCCCCTCCCGGCCGGTCGCCGCACGCTCGTCGTGGGCCAGGCGGGCGGCCCTACGCCGGTGATCAACGCCAGCCTGGCCGGGGTGGTCCAGGCGGCCCAGACCGCCGGCTTCACCCGCATCCTGGGCCTGCGCTACGGCGTACGCGGCCTGCTCGCCGGGCAATATGCCGATCTGACCGACCTGAGCGGCGCGGAGTTGGACCGGCTGGCGCACACACCGTCGTCGGCGCTGGGCGCCTGCCGGCTCAAGCTGGACGACGCCCAGGTCGAGACGGGCCTGTCCGCGCTACGCGCCCTCGAAGCCGGCGCCTTCGTCTATATCGGCGGCAACGACTCGGCGGACACGGCCCATCGCCTGGCGCGCGCCGCCGCGCAGGCGGACGATCCGCTGCGCGTGCTGGCTGTGCCCAAGACGATGGACAACGACCTGCCGCTGACCGACCACTGCCCCGGCTACGGCAGCGTCGCCCGCTATGTGGCGACCGCCACGCTGGAAACCACGCTCGATACCCGCGCCATGCCCGAAACCTATCCGGTGAAGCTCCTGGAGGTCTCCGGGCGCTACGCCGGGTGGATCGCCGCCGCCGCCGCCCTGGCCCGCACCGTGGACGCCACCACGCCGCACCTGATCTATGTGCCCGAGCGCCCGTTCGCGGTGGATCGCTTCCTGGCTGATGTGCGCGCGGTCCTGGCCCGCGAAGGTCACTGCATCGTGGTGCTCAGCGAGAACCTGAACGGTCCCGACGGTCAGCGGCTCGACACCGGCCCCGCCCGGTTCGTCGACCCCTTCGGCCACGCCTACTATCCGGGTCCCGCCGATATGCTCTGCCAGGAATGCTTGCAGCAGGGCATCCGCGCCCGCTATGACAAGCCGGGCACGCTCCAACGTATGTCGGGCGCGCTCACGTCGCCGGTGGACCGCGCCGAAGCGCTGGCCTGCGGCGCCGCCGCCGTCCAGGCCGCCGTGGACGGCCTGACCGACCGCATGGTGGCCCTGGAGCGTCTGGCAGGCGCAGTCTATCGCTGCGCGACGGCTCTGGTGCCGCTGAGCGCCATCGCCAACACGGAGCGCCTGCTGCCCGACGAGTTCATTAACGCGGCGGGCAACAACATCACCGACGCCTTCATCGAGTATGCGCTGCCGCTGATCGGCGGGCCGCTTCCCGCCTATTTCCAGTTGCCGCCGGTGCCCGACCAGCGCTAACCGGCCGCCGCGCCGGGCGGCACGAGTCCCGGCTCCGCACCTTTCACCCCATATTGTCAAAGGAGACAAGCAATGGACATTCAGACGATTGGCGTCGTGGGCGCCGGCGCCATGGGCAACGGTATCGCCCAGGTGTGCGCCCAGGCGGGCTACGACGTCATTATGAACGACCGCGAGGATGCGTTCGTGCAGCGCGGCCTGAGCAGCATCAGCAAGAGCCTGGGCAAGCTGGCCGACAAGGGCAAGTTCAGCGCCGAGGAGCGCGACGCCATCTATGGCCGCATCACCCCCAGCACCGACCTGGATGTCCTGCGCCGCGCCGACCTGGTGATCGAGGCCGTCTTCGAGAAATTGGAAGTCAAGCGCGAGGTGCTGGCCCGGCTGGATGCGATTTGTCGCCCGGAGACGATTCTCGCCAGCAACACCTCGTCGATCTCGATCACCAAGCTGGCCGCCACCACCAAGCGCCCCGACAAGGTCATCGGCATGCACTTCTTCAACCCCGTGCCGATCATGCAACTGATCGAGATCATCCGCGCCCTGCAAACCAGCCAGGAGACCTTCGACACCATCCGCGAGTTAAGCGTCAAGTTGGGCAAGACTCCAGTGGCGGTGCAGGACTCGCCGGGCTTCGTCACCAACCGCGTGCTCATGCCGCTGCTCAACGAGGCTATGTTCGCCCTGATGGAAGGCGTCGCGTCCGCCGAGGACATCGACACGGCGGTCAAGCTGGGCCTGAACCACCCCATGGGGCCGCTCACCCTGGCCGATTATGTCGGCCTCGACGTATGCCTCGACGTGATGGAAGTGCTGCACTGCGAGCTAGGCGACCCCAAGTTCCGTCCCTGCCCGCTCCTGCGTAAAATGGTCGACGTGGGCTACCTGGGCCGCAAATCGGGCCAGGGCTTCTACAAGTATTAGGCGCCCCGCGCCGGGAGGCATAAACTACAATGGCGCGGGCCGGCTGGCCCGGGGTGTTCTCTGATCACGCCGCCCCCGATCGGGCGGCGCTCCAAGCGGCCCATGCCCAGCAAGTGCATGAGGACGTGTCAGAAATCAGCGCACAGAGTCCCAATACGATGTTTTTGCGCCTCGGGGCACGCGTAAATCCGCTGGCGTTTGAGCCGATTTTCGGGATCGGACGCTGATTTCCGACATGTCCTAGCCAATGAGGTAACCCGTGAGCAACTCGAGCCGACATAGCCTGCGCAGGCTAGGGTGTGTCTGAC
>JAICKM010000305.1 GCA_025927935.1 Chloroflexia bacterium
CCTTGCAGCGGGGTCTGCGTCTCGATCAGGCGATAGAGGGCGCGGGCCAGGTCGGCGCGGCTGGGCAGCAGAATGGCGAAGTGATACAGGCCGGTGGCCGACCGGGGCGCGGGCTGCGCGCCCGGTTGCGCCGTCAGCCGCAGCAAGCCGGGACCGCCCTGCGGTCCCAGGGTCGCCGTGCCGGCGTCCTGCGCGAGAACCTGGAAGCCCAGGCGCGTGGTATAGAAGCGGATGGACCGCTCCAGATCGGCGACGGTCAGGGCGACCTGGCCCATCGCCGTATCGGGATGTAACACCGCGGGCTGCGCGGCTTCCACCAAATTAGTCATGATAAAACCTCCTGCTGCGAAGACATTGGTCCTCACCAGAGAACGATAAATGGACCGCGGAGCGATTGCGCCCCGCGGTCCATTTACAGAGTAACTGCACCGGAGCGATCCGGCTTCAGATGATAGTGACAAACTACGCGACCGGCCCGGCGACCGCTTCCTGCTCGGCGACTTCGGCGGCAACCGGCGCCGGCGCCGCGATCAACTCTACATCCAGCGCGATCTTAATCTGCTCGCCGACCAGCACGCCGCCGGTTTCCAGCGCCACGTTCCAGTTGAGGCCGAAGTCCTTGCGGTTGATGGAACCGGTCACGGTGAAACCCCAGTGCGTGTTGCCCCACGGGTCCTTGCCCTGGCCCTCGTCGGTGGCCTGGAAGCTGACTTCGCGCGTCACGTCCTTAATGGTCAGGTCGCCGTAGATCGTGTAGCGATCCGCGCCGGTCCGTTCCACCCGCGTGCTCTTGAACGTGATCGTCGGGTACTTCTCGGCTTCGAGGAAGTCGCCGGACCGCAGGTGCGCGTCGCGCTGCTCGTTGCCCGTGGTCAGGCTGGCCGCCTGCAAGGTCCACGCGACGGACGAGCCTGTCAGGTCCTGCTCGTTCAGATTCACCGTGCCGTTAAATTCCGTGAACCGGCCGCGCACGGTCGAGATCATCATATGCTTCGCCGAAAACTCCACCGAACTGTGTGCGGAATCAATATTCCAAGCCATTGTATTTCTCCTTTACTCGGCCAGCCACCAGGGCCGGCCTGCTTTTATCTGGGTGGGGCGATCCCCTACCAGGGGGAACTGCCTTCAATGGTTATAGTGTAGCAAGCGTTTGTCCCGGCCAATGTCCTCGTGCCCGTCCTTATCCGCGCGTTACCCACGGGATCGGGTCCCAACTTGGCGCAGCAAGGTGCGTTGTGGTTGGGACGGTGCGGGGGGCCACGGGGCGGTGTAACAGAAGTTACCAGCCGGCCCTGATAGTGGGGTGTGTAGGGGCCGGTTTCAAACCGGCTCGACGGGCGGGTAGGATTACTGCCGTAGGCGGCTCCTGCGGAAAGGCGGGGCCAACCCGGTGGCGCGGCGCGCTGTCTCGCGGGTAGATCAGGGCACGAATCAGGTTTTAAATGTCACTCTTCGCTCCGCTCAGAATGACAATTCTGGTAGGATGGACTATTCAGCATGACAAGAGGAATCAGGTCATTCTTTAGTGGTGGGTTCGACGGGGATGGGCAGGGCATCGCCCCAGCGGTAGTCGCTGACCTCGCGGTAGCGCTCGCGGTCGCGCTTGAAGACGCGCGGGCGGACGATGCCGTCGCGGCTGGAGACGATGAGTTCGGCAAAGCCCTTGTGGATCTGTGGCTGGTGGATGAGCCGGCCCCAGATGGGGTCGGTGCCGAAGCGGGCCATCGCGGCATAGGAGAATTTGCTTTCCTCCGAGCCTGCCACGGCGTCCTTAGCCCGGCGCTGGAACGCGGGCCGCTCCAGCCGCTGCGGGAAGTGGCACCAGTCGCCTTGCAGCGGGCAGGGCGCGTCATGGACGCAGGGGGCGATGGTGTGCGCGCCCGTCGCCAGCAACTGGTCGCGGGCGGCGCGCACGACCGGGAAGGCCGCCGAGGTGCCCGGCTCCACGATCAGCAGCAGGCCCGCGCAGTGGTCCCAGGCCCAGGCGACCAGCCGTTGGCGCACCGGCGCGTCGAGTTCGTTGAGCACATGGCCGAGGACCACCAGATCATAGCGGGGCGTATCGGCGGGCAAGGGGCCGTCCAGCACGATCTGCCGCCAGGTCGCGCGGGCTAGCGGGCGCGGGCCGCCGGCGGCAAGGCGTTGCCCCAGGGTGATGAACGCCGGCTCGCGCTCCCACGCCTGGAACGTACCCAGCGACGGCCATTGCTCCAGAGCCGCCCAGAGCGCGGTACCCGGCCCGCTGCCCAGGTCGAGCATGGTGGTGGGGCGCCAGTCGGGGATGCGGGCGGCGGTGGCGGCCATGGCGCCGTGCAATTGCGCACAGGCGGCGGGCAGGATCAGGGCCGCGTAGCCCAGTGCGGCGGGCGCGCCGCGGGCCAGCGGGCGTTCGCCACCCGTCCGCTCGGCGCGATAGCGCTCGCTGAGGGCGCGCGCCGCGCTCATCCACTGCGACGCCGGGACATCCTTCAGCGCGGCGGCGACGGCCGCCTCCAGGGTGGCGGGGAGCGCTAACACGGGGCCGTCGCGCTGGATGGCGCTTTGCGCCGCAGCCGGTCGGCCCAGGCCAGCAGGTGCGGGTGCGCGGCGTTCGCTAGGCGGGCCGTCGCCTGGGCCAGGGCCGCATCGGCGGCGGCATACTCGCCGCGCACCTTGTATAGCTCGGCCCGCCAGAGATCGATCTGCGTTTGCAGATAAGGCGCAATCAACGGCGCCGCCTCGGCCTGCGCCTGTTCGAGCAGCGCCAGCGCGCCGTCGAGGTCGCCCTGCGCCCGCCGGGCCAGGCTCAGGTTGGCGTGGTAGTTAGCGACCTGGCGGGTGTTCCCGGTATACTCGGCTTCGGCCAGCCCCCGCCGGAACCACGTTTCCGCCTCCGCGGGCCGGCCCTCGGCCAGGGCCAGTTCGCCACGCGTACTATAGAGATACTGGCGCGGCATACGCAGATCGCTGCGCTCGGTCATCGCCAGGGCTGTGTCGAGATGGCTGTGCGCCGCGTCCAGATCGCCCGCCAGCAGCGCATGATAGGCGGCGTTGTTGTGACCCAGCACTTCCTGGAAGGGATCGCCCGCCGCCTGGGCGAAGGCAATGGCCTCGTCATAGGCCCGCCGCGCGCCAGGCAGGTCGCCACGCTGGGCGCACAGGTTGCCCAGTTCAAAGCGGCTCTGCCCCGCCAGATCGGGCAGGTGGTTCGCCGTCGCGAGGTCCGCTGCCTCGTTCAGATGGCGCTCGGCGTGGGCCGTATCGTCCTCGCGCGCCAGGTGCCCGGCCCCCAGCAAGAAGTGGGCACGGGCATGGGCCGCCGGATCGGCGTCCGGGTCGAGATCGGGCAGGGCCAGTTCCACCCAGTGCAGCAATTCATCCGGGCGGGCGGCGGGCAAATAGGTTTCGGCGATACTCAGGGCGGCGCGGGCCACATCGGCGCGCCGCCCTGCCGCCTGGAAGCCCGCGCGGGCGGCGCGATACGCGGCCCGCGCGCCGGCCATATCCCCCTGACGCATCAACGCCTGGCCCAGCCCTATCTGGCGGTCCGGCGCCGGTTCCAGCGCCAGCGCCTGGCGGTAGAAGTCGGCGGCTTCGGCGGGGGCGGCGAGGGCCAGAGCGCGCTGGGCGGCCATTTCCGCATAGGCGGCGGCGCGCGCCGGATCGCCCGCGGCCTCGTAATGGGCGGCCAGTCGCCCGGCGATGACCGGCAGGCGGCCCGCGTACTCGGCTTCGCGCGCCTCGGCGGCGCGGCGGTGGATAAACGCCCGGCGCGCGCCGCTCAAGCCGTCGCGCACCACGGTCGCCACGAACGGATGGTTGAAGCTGTAGCGCCCGCCCACTTCCCGCAGCACCCCCGCTTCCAGCAGCGTGTCGAGCGCGTCGAGCGTCTCTTCTTCGCCCCGGCCACTGGTGCGGCGCAGAGTCGGGAAGTCGAAATCGGGTTCCAGCACGGCGGCGGCCTGCGCGACCTGGCGTGCCGTCTCCGGCAGGCGATCCAGGCGGGCGCGCACGAGTTCGGCCAGCACGGGCGGCACATCGCCGGGCGTGGCCTGGCATAACTCGATCAGGAAATAGGGATTGCCCGCGCTCTGCTCCTGCACCTGGGCGGCCAGCGCCGGGTCGCCGCCCAACTCGGTGACGAGGGTGACCGATTCCGCGGGCGTGAGGCGTTCCAGCGCGATGCGCCGGGTCAGTCCCTCGCGGCCCCACCCGGCGATCTGGTGGATCAGCGCGGGCGGCGCCTCTTCGGGCCGGTAGGCGGCCACCAGCAGCAGCGCGGCCTCGCGCATACGGTGAACCAGGTAGCCCAGCCAGTCGAGCGTGGCGTTGTCGGCCCAGTGCAGGTCGTCGATGAAGAAGACCAGCGGCTGCCCGCCCAGCGCCAGCACACACTGCACAAACGCCTCGAAGACGCGGCGCCGCTCCTCAGCGGCGGGCAGCACGGCGGGCGCCGGCAGATCGGGCAGCGTGGCCCGCACCTCCGGTAGGATGCGCGCGATCTCGGCCAGCCAGATCGGCGGGACGGGCGACGGCGGGGTGAACAGGCGGCTCACGTAGGCCCGGTTGCCGAACAGTTCGATCAGCGGAGCGAACGGCAGGGCCTGCGTCGCTTCCAGGCAGCGCGTCTCCAGCACCGGTTCGTCCGGCGGCAGGGTCGCCGCCCACTCGCTCCAGAGCCGCGACTTGCCAATGCCCACTTCGCCGGTCAACAGCACCACGCGGGCGTGCCCCCCGGCTGCCGTTGCCCGTGCGGCGTCGAGCGCCGCACGCTCCGCCTGCCGCCCGATATAGGGCGCCTGCGGTGGCCCGCCGGGAATCGACGGGCGGCGCCCGGCGCGGGGCGGGGGAGAGGGGGCGGAGGCCGGCGGCGGGGCGGCGGGCTGCAACGTGCCGTCCAGGATCGCCGTGCGTAGTGCCTCGGTCTCTGCCAGCGGCTCCACGCCCAGTTCGCGGTCGAGCGTGGCCCGCAACGTGTCGTACTGGCGCAGGGCTTCGGGACGCTCGCCCAGCCGGGCATGGGCCTCCATCAGCGCCCGGTACATCGGCTCTTGCAGGTTGTCGCGGGCCAGCGCCAGCCGGGCCAGTGCGATCACTTCGCGCCAGTCGCCCGCCCGGCGGTAGGTCTCGATCAGCGAGGCCAGTAGGTGCAGGTAGCGTTGCTCCAGCCGCTCGCGCTCCGTGGTCAGCCAGAGGTCGAAATCAGCCGTCTCGGCGAAGGAGAGGCCGTCGAGCAGGTTGCCGCTATAAAGGTCGAGCGCCGCGCGGCGTTCAGCGGTCCCGCCGGACGGGTCGACTTGCTCTCCGGCCCGCGCCTCGAACTCGCGCACATCGATCCAGACCGCCGGTTCAATGTCCAGCCGATCCTCGGTCGTGCGCAGCACCTCGTCGCCCAGCGCCTTGCGGATGGTCCACAGCGTGTTGCGCAGATTCTTGCGTGCGGCGTCGGCGAAGCTCTCCGGCCAGAGCAGGTCGAGCAGATGCTCGCGCGTCTGCGGCGCCCCGGTCACGGCGAGGTAGCCCAGCAGCGCGACCGCTTTGGCCGGAGGTAAGTCAATGGGCACGCCGTCGCGCTCGAAGCGCGCGGGTCCCAGGAAGTGCAGCCGGAGCGATGCCATAGCTGCTATTATACTGGTAAGCCCGGCCCGCGTCTAATGGGGTGCGCGCGCCGGACGTATGGGGCAAGACCTGGGCGGCGCGGATGCGAAACCACACTAGAGACGCGGAACCGGGACCAAGTGGTTGCATCTATTGGCCTCGCCGGATATAGTGGTCCAGTGAACTTGTGACCTCAGAGACCCAGGGGAAAGGACTACATCAGACTATGACCGAGAATGACCGCGCGTCCACACAGGACGCTGGGCGGGGTACGCCGCGGCTCAGCAGCGGCCAGGCGCTGCAACGACTCCTTGACGGGAACAAGCGGTATGTGAGCACCAACTTTGCCCACCCCGATCAGACGGCGGAGCGGCGCATCGAGATCGCCAACGCGCAGTACCCCTTCGCCTGCATCCTGGGCTGTTCGGACTCGCGGGTGCCCGCGGAGATTGTGTTTGACCAGGGGCTGGGCGACCTGTTCATGGTGCGCGTCGCAGGCAATGTCGCCAGTTCAGGCGAGGTACTTGCCAGCATCGAGTTTGCCGTGGCCGAGTTGCAGGTGCCGCTGGTGCTGGTGCTGGGGCACAAGCGGTGTGGGGCGGTGACGGCGGCGGTGGATGCCGTGGTCCGCGGGAGTGTGGCGCCGGGTCACATCGGCAGCCTGGTGGATGCGATCCGGCCCGCCGTGGCGCGGGTCCAGGGGGCGTTGGGCGATATGCTGGATAACGCGGTGCGCGCGAATGTGGAGCTGGTGGTGGCGCAACTGGCGCGCAGTGAACCGATTCTAGCCCCCGCCGTGCGCGAGGGCCGGTTGCGGATTACCGGCGCGCGCTATGATCTCGATACCGGCCAGGTCGATATCATTACCTGAGCCGGCAGGCGGCCTGGGATCAGGTCGTCGCGGCCAGGGCGGCCTGTAGTTTCGCCGGAGTCAGGGCCACGTTGCGGCCTCGCCATAGGGGGGCGCCGCCCGGTTCGTTGCGCCGGTCCCAGTAGATTTCCAGGCCGTTGCCGTCGGGATCGTCGAAGTAGAGAGCCCAGCTAATCAGGTGATCAACCGGCGCTACGTCGATCCCGGCGCAGGTCAGCGCCTGGTAGGCTTGCGCCAGCGCGCAGGCGCTGGGCACCTCGAAGGCGACATGATACAGCCCCGTGCCATGCGGCGCCGGTTGCGGTGCCCGCGGCCCGACGTTTTGCAGCGCGACCTCGTGGTGAACCGCCCCGCCGCTTAAGAAGGCGTATTGATCGCCCACGCGCTCGACCAGCCGCAAGTTCAGAAATCGCGTGTAGAACGCAATTGCCCGGTCGAGATCGCGGACTTTCAGATGGACGTGCCCGATACAGGTTTCATACATGGTGTTACTCTCTTTCGGGGCCGCCCGCGCCTGGGGCAGTCCCCGGCCTCTAGTGAACCACGGCCAGCGTTGGTTCCACCGGCACGACCACCGCCTCGCCCCGCAGCCGCCCTGTCCACTCCGCGAGCGCGGCCAGCAACTCGGCGATCTGCTGCCGGCTCGTCTCGTCGATTAGCCGGCCCTGCGCGTCGAACTTATCGGCGGCCTGGGCGATCATGACTTCCGGCCGGTTGAGCGGCAGCATGTTCATCGCATAGGCTACCTGGCGTAGGTTCATCTGCGCGCGCACCGTGCCGAAGCGCCCGGCGGCGACGCCCATGATCGCCAACGGCTTGCCATTGAGCGGCGCGCGGCCCGCCGGGCGCGAGGCCCAGTCCAGCGCGTTCTTCAACACGCCGGGGATCGAATAGTTATACTCCGGCGTGGCGATGAGCAGCGCGTCGGCGGCAGCGATGCGGTTCTTGAAGTCCTGCACGGCGTCCGGGGTGCCGTTCGCATCCACATCCGCATTATACATGGGGATAGCGGACAGATCGTAAATTTCAAGTGTCATGCCTTCGGGCAAGAGTTCGGCGGCGGCGCGCAGCGCCGCGGGGTTCAGCGAACCGGCACGCAAACTACCGGCAATGCCCAGGACATGGATAGGACGGTTCATTCTTCTAAAGGCTCCTCCTGATGGCGTCACCGCGATCCGGTGACTGTCGATGATGCTATCATAGAGGATGGCCGTCCCGCCGCCTGTCCTCGGCGGTGTCCTAACCGCTGTGTATCTGCATGAACCGTTGTCCTGATCTCACCGACCGAACCCCCGATCACGCGCCCGGCGCTTCCGGGGCCTCCGGCGTGGTTTGCAGGCGGCGGACCGGCGAGAACACGAGCCAGGACACGGCGGCCATGATGCCGAACGAGCCGATCACCAGGGCCAAGCGCGGCCCGAAAGCTTCGCCGACCGCCCCAGCCACTAGCGCGCCCACCGGCCC
>JAICKM010000987.1 GCA_025927935.1 Chloroflexia bacterium
CTCCCCGCCCGTGACCACCTCGGCGCCATGCTCGACCAGCGCGCGCACGGCCGCCGCCAGCCCGGCCAGGCCCTTTTCGCCCAGCAGCACCCCCGGCGCCCCCGCGGCGAAGCGCTCCGCCGCCGCGCGCACGAAGCGCCCGCCCAGTTCGCCGCCCGGCAGGATGACCAGGCCCGGATTGGTGCAAAACTGGCCCGCGCCCATCGTGCAGGAGGTGTAGAATTCGCCGGCGATGGCCTCCAGCCGTTCGTCCAGCGCACCGGGCAGGATGAACACCGGGTTCACGCTGGACATCTCCAGGTAGATCGGCTTCCCCGCGGCGTCGGCGGCGGCCTTGAGCCGTAGCCCCGCCGCCTTGGAGCCGGTGAACGCCGTGGCCCCGACCAGCGGATGGGCCACCAGTTCCAGCCCCAGCGCGGGCGGCAACTGGTAGAGCAGTTGCACCGTGGCCTCCGGCAGCCCGGTCTCCTGCACCGCCTGCAACGCCAGTTCGGCCAGCATCCGCGTCGTGCCCGCATGGCCCGGATTGGCCTTGGCGATGACCGGATTGTGCGCGGCGATGGCGGCGGCAAAGTCGCCCCCGGCCACCGAGTTGAAGGCGAGGGGAAAGTTGTTCGGCCCCATGACCACGACCGGCCCGCCCAGCGGCGCGTGTATGGCGCGGATATTGGCCCGCGTATCGATCACCGGCGCGCGCCACGCCCGGTCGCGCACGGCCTGGGCCGCCTGGCGCAACTGGTTCGTGGTGCGCGGCAGTTCCGACGTGTTCAGGCGCGGCTCCACGGCCAGGGCCGTCTCCACATGGGCGCGCTGCACAAGTTCGTCGCGCTGCGCCTCGATCAGATCAGCGAACCGCTCCAGAAACGCGGCCACGGCGGCGGGCGGCGTCCGCCCCAGCGCTTCCGCAGCGGCGTGCCCCGCTTCCAGCGCCTCGATCATCTCCTCGCGCCCCGAAGTGGGATAGCGCTCCGGCAGCGGTTCGCCGGTGGCCGGGTTCACCGGCTGGAACGCCCCCACGGCGTGCCGCGCCGCCCGCCACCGCCCGGCCACCAGCACCGGCTGTAAGCCCCTCTCGCTCATGCCGCGCCTCCGACCGGCTGCGCGGCCACACTGGGCCGGTGGTCGAGCGCGAACTGGATCACCCGTTGCGCCTCGGCCAGTTCGGCCCCTGCCAGCGGCAGGCGCGGCCCGCGCACGCGGACGCTGCCGTGCCCGGCCATCTCCTGCACCAGCTTGATCAACTGCACGAACTTGGGCACGGTGTCCAGGCGCAGCAGCGGCAGGAACCATTGGTACAGCGCGTCCAGTTGCGCCCGGTCGCCGTGGCCCGCGGCCATATCCTGGGCCAGCGCGAGCAACGCGACCGACTCGTGCGGGAAGGCGTTGACCAGCCCGGCGATCCAGCCCACGGCGCCCGCCTGGACGCCCTCGACGATGCCGTCGTCCACGCCGACCAGGATCGCCAGCCGGTCGCCCAGCAGCGCGCGGATCGCGGTGACGCGGCGCACATCGCCGCTCGACTCTTTGACCGCCTCCAGGTTGGCGTGTTCGGCGGCCAGTTCGGCCATCTGCTCCGGCAGGAAATCGGTCTTGTAGGCGGGCGGGTTGTTGTAGAGCATAACCGGTAGCCTCGTCGCCGCGATCACCGCCGCCACGTGCGCCTTCATCTCGCGCCAATCGGTCGAGTAGACGTAGGGCGGCAGCACCATCAGCCCGCTACAGCCCACCGCTTCGGCGGCTTGCGCCAGGCGCACGGCCTCCGCCGTCGCCAGCGCGGCGATGCCGGGGATCACCGGCAGCCGGTCGCCCCCGGCCTGGACCGCCGTTTCCAGCAGGCCCACCTTCTCCTCGAAGCTCAGCGTGGCGCTCTCGCCCAGCGAGCCGATGGGCACCAGTCCAGTACACCCTGCCTCCGCCATCCAGCGGATATGCTCGGCATAGAAGCCGTGGTCAACGCTGTAATCCGCGTTGAACGGCGTGGTAATCGCGGGCAAAACGCCGACCCAGGTAACTTTCATCGAGCAACCTCCTCGGTTGTGGTGATTTGTGCAAGACTCTCAATCGCGGCGGGGGCCACCGGCGGGCGCACCGAGTCCTGGGTCCAGCCGAACAGGAACGCCGTGGCCCCGCCACACACGCGCCCCTGGCACGGCCCCATGCC